>JACCUO010000258.1 GCA_013811765.1 Thermoleophilaceae bacterium
GCCTCGAAGTCGTAGAAGTTCTCGCCCAGTGGCACCGCCTCCACAACCGGTAGCGCCTGGGGCCCACCGGCCTCCCCCGGCTCCGGGTCGAGCACGGACACCGCGAGGTCGCGGCCCTCGATGTGCCGCTCGAGCAGCACCTTGCCGTCGTAGGAGAACGCCGCCACCAGTGCCGCCGGAACGTCCTCCGGAGTCCCGGCGAACTTGATCCCGAGCGCCGATCCCTGACTCGAGGGCTTGACCACGATCGGAAAGTGAAGCCGCTCTTCGATCGCCGGCAGGGCCTTGGCCGCGCCCAGCTCCCCGAACGCGGTCTGGTTGAAGGCGAAGAAGTCCGGCGTCGGGATACCCGCCTCCAGCAGCAGGTGCTTTGTGAGCACCTTGTCGACCGCTCTTGAGCAGGCCAGGACGCCCGAGCCGGTGTACGGGATGCCGAGGATCTCCAAGAGCTCCTGGACCGTGCCGTCCTCGCCATCCCCGCCGTGAAGCGCCACGAAGGCAACCTCCGGAGCCGATTCCCGCAGCTGGGAGATCAGGTCCACCCCCACGTCGATGGAAACGACCTCATGGCCCAGCCGCTCGAGGGCGTCCTCCACGCGCGCGCCGGACCGCAACGAGACCTGTCGCTCGAGTGAGCGCCCTCCCTTCAGCACGGCGACCCGGCTCACGATCCGCGAGCCCGCCGATCAGGACCGGCGTCCCGGCGCGGAAGCTCCACTACCCGCCCGCCGCCCGCCTCCGGCGTGGCGCGCTCTTGGCCGGCGCCGGGCTCTGGTTCGCCTGTCAACGTGCCGTAGAGCGCCACCTGCTCCTTGATCACCTCACCGATCCGGCGGATGCCCTCGCGGATCCGGCCTTCGTCCGAGCCTGAGAAGTTGAGGCGCATCGAGCTGCGCCCGCGGCCATCGAGGAAGGCCCCCTCCCCGGGCACGAAGGCCACGTTCTCGCGCTGAGCGCGCGCGAGCAGGTCGGTGGTGTCGATGAAGTCGGGCAGAGTTACCCAGATGAAGAGCCCGCCCGCCGGCCGGGTCCACTCGGCCTGGGGAGGGAAGCTCTCGGCGAGCGCATCGAGCATGGTGTCCCGCCGGGCACGGTAGATCTCGGTGAGTGAGTCCACGTAGTCGCGCCAGTCCTCCAGCTCGAAGTAGGCGTGCACCATCAGCTGCGAGAGGGTCGAGGTGCACAGATCGGCCCCCTGCTTGCCGAGGTTGATCTTCTCGAGCACGGGCGGGGGCGCCACCACCCAGCCGAGCCGGAGCCCGGGGGAGAGGATCTTCGAGAAGGTGCCCAGATACATGACATAGACGCCGCCATCGAGCTTGTACAGGGGCGGGGGTGGCTCGCCCTCGTAGCGCAGCAGGCCGTATGGGTTGTCCTCCAGGACGAGCAGTTCGCGCTCGGCGACCACCTCGACCAGCCGCCTGCGGCGCGGCAGCGACATCGTGACGCCGGCGGGATTCTGAAAGCTCGGGACCGTGTACACGAACTTGGGCCGGCGGCCCTCGCACTCGAGCCGGTCGAGCGTCTCCTCCAGCAGGTCGATCCGCATGCCGTCGGCGTCCATGTCGATCTGCACCACGTCGGCCTGGTAGGCGTGAAAGACCGGCACGGCACCGGGGTAGGTCGGGCCCTCGGCGATGATCACATCGCCGGGATCGATCAGCGCCTTCGTGACGAGGTCGATCACCTGCTGGCCGCCCGTCGTCACGATCATGTCGGCGTGGTCCGGGTGCATCCCCTCAGCGGCCATCACCTCGGCGATGCACCGCTTGGTCTCCTCGAGCCCCTCGGTGGGCCCGTACTGGAGCGCCCGAGCACAGGACTCTTCGGCGATCCGGGCGGTCACGGCCGCGAAGGTCTCCGGTGGGAAGCTCGAGGTGTCCGGCAGGCCACCGGCCAGCGAGATCATCCCGGGCCGCCCGATCACCGACATGATGTCCCGCATGGCGGAGGACTTCATCCCGCGGGTGCGGGCTGCGAAGAGGCCCGCGTAGCGCTCGAGGTCCCTGGATGTGGAGCGTGATGGGGGGCTTGGCGGGGTGCTCATGGGATGTGGTTCGCCGCGGGTTGCGAGCGTCCTCGCGCCAGGCCGAGCGGGCGCCTGCGGTCGTCTATCGTCACTGCGCCCCAGCGTACCGACCGTCGGGCGACCCCAACACGTGAGCCTTTTCCTAGATATCGGCCAGGGAGCCGGCCTAGCCGGTGCAACCGGCGTGCGCCCCTTCCTGCCCCCCCTGCTCGCCGGCGCGCTCGCCCGAGGCGATATCGGGATCGACTTCGACGGCACCAGCTGGCACTTCCTCGAGTCCCCCGGCTTTCTGCTCGCCGTTCTGGCGCTCGCGGTGATCGCCTACGTAGCCGAACGTTCGGGCCTTGACCGGCGTGCGGTGGCCGCCGCCTCGGCGGTGGTGGCGGTGGTGCTCGGCGCGCTGCTCTTTGCCGGCTCTCTGGCGGCCGGCGATCACTCGGCACTCCCGGGGCTCGTGGGCGGGGCCGCGTGCGCGGTGCTCGCCTACGTGGCGGTCGGCGGGCTGCTCGACCGCGTCGCGCGCCGTCTGGATGAGGGCGCGGCCAGGCTGCTCACGGTGTATGCGGACCTTGCCGCGCTCGTGCTTTCGGGCGTCGCGATCTTCGTCTCACCGGTGGCGTTCTTGGCGCTTGCCGCCTTCGTCCTGCTGCTCGTGAAGGGGCGCCGTGAGAAGGACCGCAAGTACGCCGGGCTGCGGATCCTGCGGTGACCCCGCATCGCCGGGGCGCGCGGAAGGTGGTCCTGGCAGTGATCGACGCGCTCGACCCGGCAGGGTTCGAGCGCGCGGTGTCCGACGGTCGTGCCCCGGCGCTCGCGGCGTTGATGGAGCGGGGGACGTACGTGCCCGACTGCGTATCGAGCTTTCCCTCGATCACCCCGGTAGCGGCCTCGAGCATCGCCACCGGCCTCGGGCCCGCAGACCACTTGATCCCCTCGATGAACTGGTATCACCGCGGCGAGGAGCGCTACGTGGAGTACGGCTCTTCCTTTCCTGCCACCCGTACCTTCGGCATCTTCCGCTCGCTCCAGGACACCGTCTACAACATGAACCTCGCGCACCTCACGCAGGAGCACAAGACCGTCTTCGAGCACCTCGACGACGCCGGCCTGCGCACCGCCTGCACCACTTACCTGATCTACCGTGGCCGCCACCGCCACGAGCCCTCCACCGACTCGCGGTACAGCCGCCTGGCGGAGGCCGCTCAGTTTCGTCACGCCGTCTGGGGCGCGCGGGAGCTCTTCTACGCGGACATCTTCGACTCGCGCGGAACGGGCTGCTTCTCGACGCTCGGCATGCCCGGGCAGCGCGACGCCCATGCGGCCTGCGTCGGGGAGCACCTGGTGGAGAACGACCTCTTCGACTTCCTGCTGCTCTCCCTGCCCGACAACGACACCTACTCACACCGGCTGGGGCCTGAGGCCCAGCCCACGTCCATAGCGGCGGCAGATCGCGCGATCGAGCGGCTGATGCACGCGGCCGGGGGCGTCGAGGCCTTCCTGGAGGACCACGCGGTGATCGTCCTCTCGGACCACTCCCAGACCGCGATCGACTCGAGCGTGAACCTGGCGCAGGCGCTCGACTCCTGGCGGCTGCTCCTGCCGGCCGATCAGGCGCCGGAGGAGGCGGAGATCGCCGTCTGCCCCGGAGCGCGCTCGGCCCAGGTCTACGTGCTCGAGCACGAGCGGCGCGAGGAGCTGGCACCACGGCTGGCGGAGGACCTTCGCGGGGTCGAGGGTGTGGACGTGATCGTCCGCCGCGGCCAGGACGAGGGGGTCGTGTGGACGCGTCGCGGAGAGCTGCGGTTCGCCCCGGGCGGTGAGCTCGTGGACGAGCGGGGGGAGTCCTGGAGCGTGGATGGCCACCTCGACGCTCTGGCGTTCGAGGTGCGTGACGGGGTCATCTCGAGCGAGGAGTACCCCGACGCGCTGGCGCGGCTGTGGTCGGCGCTCGACTGTCCCCGCTCGGGAGACGTCCTGCTCTCCGCAGCCCCGGGTGTCGAGTTCATGGACTGGGGCGGGCAGGACCACGTCGGCGGGGGAAGCCACGGCTCCCTGCACCGCGGTGATTCGCTCGGGGTGCTGCTCATGTGCGGCATCGGGCCCGAGCCCGCCGAGGAGCACCGTGAGTGGGCCATCCGCGACGTGACGCCCATGCTGCTCGACCACTTTGGAGTGAATGCTTGAGCGCGCGAATGCGCCGCGGCCTCCGGCGCTCGCACAACTGGGTGCAGCTGATGAAGTTCTGCTTGGTCGGGGGATCGGGCTACGTGGTGAACCTGATCGTCTTCGCGCTCGCTTTCGAGCTCGGAAACCTGCACCATCTCGTGGCGGCCACGATCGCGTTCGGGGTCGCGGTCACCAACAACTTTTGGTGGAACCGGTATTGGACATTCGCGGCGCGGGAGGGACACGCGGGCTTTCAGGCCGCGCGCTTCTTCGCGGTCAGCGGCGGTGCCTTTCTGTTCGCCGCGGCCGTCCTCGAGCTGCTGGTGAGCGGCGCGCACGTGCAGGAGATCCCCGCGCAAGCGATCTCGGTCGTGGCGGCCACGCCGCTCAACTTCGTGGGGAACAAGATGTGGAGCTTCGGGTCAGGCATACGCGACGGCTAGGACTGCTCGTCACGGCGATCGCGGTGATCGTGGCGCTGCCGGCCTCCGCTCCGGTCGCTGCGGAGGCAAGGCCAAAGCTCGAGCGACCCCCGTCGCAGAGCGTGGCACCGCCCGGCTACCGCCTCACGGCCCGCGAGGCCATCCGGATCGCCAGGCGGGGCGAGAAGATCGCCGCGGAGAGCCGGCGGCACTCCGCATTCAGGCCGACCGCCTACACGCGTGGCCCCGGCCGGTGGCAGGTGAGTTGGTTTGACCGCGACCACGATGAGGTCGCTCAGGCCCGGGTAGACGACGCCACCGGCGCGATCCTCGAGCAGTGGACCGGCCATCAGGTGGCGTGGACGATGGCGCGCGGGTACGAGGGGGCGTTCGGGCGAAAGCTGAACGCACCCTGGGTGTGGATCCCGCTCTGCCTCCTGTTCCTCGCGCCGTTCATCGACCCGCGCAGACCTCTCCGCCTATTGCACCTCGACCTCCTCGTGCTCCTGTCCTTCGGGGTCTCGCACGTCTTCTTCAACCGCGGCGACATCGGCGTCTCGGTCCCGCTCGCATACCCGGTGCTGGTCTACCTCCTCGTGCGGCTGCTGAGGGCCGGCTTCCGGCCACGGGAGCGCCGGGAGGCGCTCGTGCCCGTGGTGCCGGTCGCCTGGCTGGCTATCGCGATCGTGTTCCTGGTGGGCTTTCGGGTCGGGTTGAACCTCGTCGACTCGAGCGTGATCGATGTCGGCTACGCGGGGGTCATAGGCGCTGACCGGATCGCCGACGGGGATGCCCTGTATGGCGACGGGTTCCATGAGGAGGTCGAGCGGGGCGACACCTACGGGCCGGTGAACTACCTGGCCTACCTTCCCTTCGAGCAGGCGCTCCCCTGGGACGGCGTCTGGGACGACCTGCCCGCCGCCCACGGGGCCGCCATCGCATTCGACCTGATCACGCTGCTCGGGCTGGTGCTGCTCGGCGGCCGCCTGCGCCCGGGCCGCGAGGGTCGAGAGCTCGGCGTCGCGCTCGGATTTGCGTGGGCCACCTTCCCTTACGCCCTGTTCACGCTCCAGACCAATGCAAACGACTCCATCGTGGCCATGTTCACCGTACTGGCGATGCTCGCGCTCACGCTCGAGCCCGCGCGACGTGGGGTGTCCGCCGCGGCCCGGGGAACCGCCGTAGGCCTGGGGGCGGCGGCGAAGTTCGCGCCGCTGGCACTCGCTCCGCTCTTTGCAACGGGCTGCGGGTGTGGAGGCCGGCGCGACGGCGAGGGCGGCCGCCTTTGGCCCTGGCTCGTCTTCTCAGCGGCGCTCTTCGCGGTGCTGGGGCTGTCCTTCCTGCCCTTTGTCCCGGACGGCGGCCTGCGCGAGGTCTATGACCGCACGCTGGGCTACCAGGCCTCTCGCCCGTCCCCCTTCAGCGTCTGGGGGCAGGTCGAATGGCTCCGCCCGCTGCACCAGGCGGTGAAGGCGGGAGCGATCGGCCTGGCTCTGCTCGTGGCCGTCGTGCCCCGGCGACGGAGCCCGGTGCAGGTTGCGGCTCTCGGGGCGGCCGTGCTGGTGGCGGTCGAGCTCGCGATCACCCACTGGTTTTATCTCTACGTGGCCTGGTTTGCCCCGCTTGCGCTGGTCGCGCTGTTCGGCCCCTACAGGGGATCCGCTCCGCACCTCTCCTCGCAGCCGGCCGCCGCCGGCCTGACCCCTGGTGCGGTGCTCACTCGATCAACGATCGAGTTCCGCTCCTCCCCTAGCGGGCTGCACGGGGGTCCAAGGGTGCAGGAGCTGCTCGATGGTGGTCGCCCGCCCGTCAGGGCCGGCCTCGATGAGGACCGCGTTGAGCCAGGGGTCGACGTCTGAGGTGTCAAAGCGGACATTGGTCATCGTGAGGAAACGCTTCAGGGCCAGCTCGCTCTTCACCCCGATCACCCCGCCGCGCGGGCCGGTCATCCCGACGTCGGTGCAGTAGGCCGTGCCGCCGGGCAGCACGCGGGCATCGGCGGTCGGCACGTGGGTGTGGGTGCCCACGCAGGCGGTCACGCGCCCATCGAGGTGCCAACCCATCGCGGTCTTCTCGCTCGTGGCCTCGGCGTGCATGTCCACGAGCACGTGCGTGGTTTGGCCGCGGAGGTCGGCGAGCACGGCGTCGATCTCCGAGAAGGGTGAGCGCGCGGCGTCCACGAATACCGTCCCGGAGAGGTTCACCACGCCCAGGGCCATCCCGTCGCGCTTCACCACGGCCACCCCGCGACCTGGGCTGCCCTTCGGGTAGTTGGCCGGCCGCACGATGCGTTCCTCGCGGTCGAGGAACCCGTAGACCTCGGTGTGGCGGTAGGCGTGGTTGCCGAGGGTGATGCAGTCCGCGCCGAGGTCGAGGAGCTCCAGCGCGGTGCGCTCGGTGATGCCTACTCCGCCGGCCGCGTTCTCGCCGTTCACCACCACGAAGTCCGGCTCGTGACGGTCGCGAAGCTCGGGAAGCAGCCCTGCCAGCGTTCGCCGGCCGAGTCCGCCCACCACGTCACCTATGAAGAGGAGCTTCACGGGGCCCAGTCTGTCAGGGCCGCTACCGTGGCCTCCGTGGCCCGCGCATCTACGACAGTCGCGCTTGGTGGCGCCGACTGAGATGCCTGCCGATCCGACCGCCGCGGCCCGGCCGCAGGGCGCCCCGGCGGCCGAAAGCGCGCCCGTACTGGAGGCGGAGGGGCTGGTGAAGCGCTACCGCGACCGCGAGGCCCTTCGCGACGTCTCCCTCAGCGCCGCCCGCGGCGAAATCGTGGCCGTGATCGGCCCCAACGGCGCGGGCAAGACCACTTTGCTCACGATCCTTGCGGGCATCTTGAAGCCCGACGCCGGTCGGGTGAGCCTCGGCCCCCGGGAGGTCGGCTGGGTGCCCCAGCAACCCGCGCTCTACCGCAAGCTCACCGTGGCGGAGAACCTGCGGCTGTTCGCCCGGCTCGAGAAGGCCTCCGACCCCGAGCTGGAGGTCAAGCGGATGCTCGAGCTCACCGGGCTGCTCGACCGCTCCGACGACCAGGTGGCCGAGCTCTCCGGCGGCAACCGCCAGCGCGTGAACATCGCGATCGGGTTGCTGGGGCATCAGCGGGTGCTGTTGCTCGACGAGCCGAGCGCCTCGCTCGACCCGCGCCAGCGCGAGCGGGTGTGGGAGTTCGTGCTCGGTCTGGCGGAGGCCGGCACCGCGGTCGTCTACTCCACCCACAACATCCAGGAGGCAGAGCGATACGCCCGGAGGGTGCTGGTGCTGGCCGACGGGGAACTGCTCTTCACCGGCCCCGCCCGCGAGCTCAAGGACGTGGTGCAGCGAGAGGGCGGGGGCGGCGGGGGCGATCTCGAGGAGGCCTTCGTGGCATTCCTCCGTACGCGGGGGCACTGAGGTGCGCTGGCTGCTGCTGAAGGACCTGCGCCTGCTGCGCCGCTCACCCCAGCTGGTCGCACTGCTCGTGCTCTACCCGATCGTGATTGCCGTTCTGATCGGGTTCGCCCTTTCGCGCGGACCGGACAAGCCGCAGGTGGCGTTCGCAAACCTGGTGCCCAAGTCGGCCAGCCAGCTCGACCTGGGCGGCGAAAAGCTCGACACATCGAGCCAGGAGGATGTCCTGTTCCGGGCGATCGAACCCGTGATGGTGAAGACCCGGGCACAGGCCATCCGCAAGGTCGAGGAGGGCGACGTGCTCGGGGCGATCGTGATCCCTCAGGACACCACGCAAAAGCTCCAGAGCGGCATCGAGCCGGCCACGATCGAGGTGTTCTACAACGCCGAGGACCCCGTCAAGTCGCGCTATGTCCGCGACACGATCAAGTCCCAGGTCCAGGACGCGAACGCCGCGCTCACCAAGCGGCTCGCGAAGGTCGCTCTCGAGTTCCTCGACCTGATCGGCACGGGGGGCCAGTACAGCTTCCTCGGCCGCGAGTTCGACATCCTCGGCCTGAAGCGCTCGGAGGAGATATTGAAGGAAGCGAGGCGAGAGCTGCGGCCGGGCTCGCCCGCTCGCGCCCAGATCGACCAGGTGGTTCGCTTCGCGCGCCTGGCCAGGAGCAATCTCGACCTCTCCGACGACGTGCTTTCCTCCGTGGGGACGCCGCTCCGGGTCAAACAGATCCGGCTCGATGGGGGGACCACGCCGCTGAGCTCATATTCGGTGGCGATCGCCGTCTCGGTCTCGCTCATGTTCATCACCCTGCTGCTCGCGGCGGGCGCACTCGCGCTCGAGCGCGAGGACAACGCGTTCATGCGGCTCGTGCGCGGGCTGGTCTCGCGTACCGCGTTGCTGCTCGAGAAGGCCGGGCTCGCAGCCGTGTGCGCCGTGGCGGTGTGCCTGCTCAT
This sequence comes from Thermoleophilaceae bacterium, assembly GCA_013811765.1. GTDB lineage: Bacteria > Actinomycetota > Thermoleophilia > Solirubrobacterales > Thermoleophilaceae > JAAYBF01. The sequence goes on from JACCUO010000258.1 coordinate 8,959, forward strand.
GCTCGCGGGCCTCGGCCTGTTCGTGGACCTGCGCTGGGAGCGCTTCCCGCTCTGGGTGGCGGGGGTGACCGGCGGCGCGCTTGCCTTCGCTGCGATGGGACTGGCGATCGGGGCGCTCACGAAGGAGGTCCGGGCGGCCTCGCTGCTCTGCGTGATGCTCTCGCTGCCACTCACCTTCCTCGCGCTCGTGCCGTCCGGATCGGTGTCCCCCGCCGTGTTCGACGTGATCCGCGCGGTCTCGGCGATCTTCCCCTTCAAGCCGACCCTCGACGCGCTCGATGCGGCCCTCAACGACTCCGGCTCGATCGCCGGCCCGCTGCTTCATCTGAGCGCGCTGTTCTGCGTGTTCGGGGCGGCCAGCCGGTTGGCGCTACAGCG
>JACCUO010000266.1 GCA_013811765.1 Thermoleophilaceae bacterium
ACCACCGACCGCGCGTGGGTTGCCACCGGACTCACAGGCGGCGATCGCCTCCAGATGGGGGGGCACCCCTGCGGCCGCGGAGATGCCCGCCGGGGCCTTGGCCTCAGCGGCCCGCTTGGAACGGTCGGCTTCGGCCGCGCGCTTGGCGCTGCGCTCGGCCGCCCGAAGCCGGCCGCGGGCCTCGGCGGCGTCGAGTGGATCGCTGAAGAGCGTCGAGGAGACCAGGATGCGATCGTGCTCCGGACCAGGGTTGCCGGCGGCGAGTGCCGTGGGAACGGTCAGGAGGCAGGCAACGAAGAGGATCGGGGACAGCTTGCGCACGCGGGAGATTCACCTCAGTGGTCGGGGGAGACGGCGCCCACGCGGTGCGCGGGAGTGCGAGCCGACGTGGGCTGGTGCCCGACCGGATCGGCTCGTCTTATCCGAGGGTAAGCCGAACGAGAGCTTGAAGTGTGATGCATCTCACGCTTGGGTGCCGCAGGTACGCTGGCAGCCGATGAGTGTGGGCCTGCAGCCGATGGACGTTGGCGCAATGCCGCTGGAAGACCACGCGCCGGCGTGCGGAGCGGACGCGCTCGAACGCGTGCAGGCCGCCGCCTCCGCAGTGCGGGGCATGCGGGTCCTGCATCTGAGCGCCGCTGGAGGCGAGGGCGGGATACCCGACATGCTCGGTTCGCTGCTCCCCCTGGCGGCCGCGGTCGGTGTGGAGGTCGAGTGGCGGGTGCTGTTCGGGGGGCCTGAGCTGCGCGAGGTCTCGGCCGGGCTCCAGGCCGGCCTCCAGGGCGCCGAGAGCGCAATCGGCGACGAGGCCTGGCGCGGGTACCTCGACGGCTGCGCCGCGGCCGCCTCGGCGCTCGATGGGGGAGGAGGATACGACGCCGTGGTCCTGCACGATCCGGCGGCGCTCGGGCTCGTGCAAAGCCTCGAGAGAGGGCAAACCGTCTGGCGCTGTCACCTCGACGCCGCGCGACCCGACCCTCCCGCCTGGGACCGCGTGGCCCCCCTTGTCGAGGCATGTGGGACGGTGGTCTTCCCGGACCGCTCGTTTGTCCCGGAGGGCCCGACCGCCGAACGCACCCAGGAGATCGCGCCGGGAATCGATCCGCTTGCCCCACGGAACGTGGCGTTGACCCCGCAGCTGGCCGGGAGCCTGCTCCGTAGGCTCGGACTCGACCTCGACCGTCCCCTCTGCTCGCAGCTCATGCGCCTCGATCGATGGAAGGACCCCCATACGGCGCTCGAGGCTTTCGCCCTGGTGCGGCAAGAGCTGCCGGAGCTCCAGCTCGTTATCGCCTGCGAGCTCGAGGCCGGCGGCGAGGGCTGGCCCGCGGTAAAGGAGATCTCCGACTACGCGGCAGGTCAGGAGGGCCTTCACCTGCTCACGAGCTACTCCGGGAACCTCGGCAACCAGGAGCTCGGCGCGCTCAACCAGGTCTCGCGACTGGCGGTGCGTCTCTCACTGCGAGAGGGCTTCGGGCTGGCGTCCTCGGAGGCGCTGTGGCGGGGGACCCCCGTGGTCGGCGGCCGCGAGGGCGGCACCCCGCTGCAAGTGCGCGATGGCATCGACGGCTATCTCGTGGAAGGCGCCGGACAGACCGCCGAGCGGATCGCCGAGCTGGTGCGCGATCCCGGGCTGGCGGTGGAAATGGGGCGGGCCGGACGCGAGCGGGTGAGGGAGCGCTTCCTGATTACCCGTGTGCTGGAGGACGAGCTGCGGCTGCTCGCCTCCCTCGGTTAGTTTCCCTCGCGATGAGGGTCCCCCTCCCAGATGGCAAAGAACTCGACCTGCCCGACGGCGCCACGGGTGCCGACGCCGCGCGCGCCATCGGCGAGGGCCTTGCACGCGCGGCGCTGGCGGTGAAGCAGGACGGAGCGCTGCTCGACCTCTCCGCGGCGCTTCGCCCCGGGGAGCCGATCGAGATCGTCACCTCCAGGAGCGAGGAGGCACTCGACCTCCTCCGCCACGACTGCGCGCACGTGCTGGCAACGGCGGTGACGGAGCTCTACCCGGGCGTGAAGCTCTCGATCGGCCCCCCGACCCGCGACGGCTTCTACTACGACTTCGACTTTCCCGACGACGTGAAGCTCTCGGATGCTGACTTCGAGCGCATCGAGCAGAAGATGCGCGAGCACATCAGGGCCGACGAGCCCTTCGAGCGCGAGGACGTGTCGGTGGAGACCGCCCTCGCTCGCTTCAGGCAGGAGCAACAGGACTACAAGGTCGAGCTGATCGAGGACCTCGTGCGGGATGCCGATCCCGCCCACCCCCTCGAGACCATCTCGCTCTACCGCAACGGCCCCTTCACCGACCTCTGCCTGGGCCCGCACGCGCCAAGCACGAAGCGGATCAAGGCGTTCAAGCTCACGAGCGTCGCCGGGGCCTACTGGCGCGGTGACTCGGAGCGCCAGATGCTCACCCGCGTGTACGGCACGGCGTTTCACTCCAAGCCAGACCTGGCGGAGCATCTCGAGCGCCTGGAGCAGGCGCGGCAACGCGACCATCGCAAGCTCGGGCGCGAGCTAGACCTGTTCC
>JACCUO010000275.1 GCA_013811765.1 Thermoleophilaceae bacterium
GCCCCGGCCAGCCCGACGCCGGGCCGCTTCCGGGGCAGAAGGACATCTCAAAGCCACAGGTGGTCCTGCCCCCGGCCGTTCAGAAGCTCCTGGGTGAGCTGCCCAAACTCCCGCGCGGGACCCCGGACAAGCTCGGCAAGGTGCTCGAAGGCGGCGGTCCGCGCGGCGCGGGTGGAGCGCCGCCGAACGCCAACCAGCTTTTGGACTACCTGCTCGCGCCATGAGACGCCGGAGCACAACACCCTCTCTTCTCGCGAGCCCGGTGCTGATGGGAGCGGTCACCGTTCTCGTGTCGATCATCGCCGTCTTCATCGCCTACAACGCGAACGCCGGCCTGCCTTTCGTGCCCACCTACGACGTGCAGGCCGAGCTGCCCACCGGCAACAAGCTCGTGGCGGGCAACGAGGTTCGCGTGGGCGGGTTCCGAGTGGGCGTCGTGGACGCCATCAAGCCGAGGACGGTGACGGTGAAGGGGGAGGCGAGGGCCGTCGCGGTGATCTCGATGAAGCTCGACAAGAGCGTCGAGCCGCTCGCGCGAGACACCACGATCAAGATCCGGGCCCGATCGGCCCTCGGCCTGAAGTACGTGGAGCTCACTCCGGGCCGATCGAAGCGGGAGTACGCGGCCGGCGACACCCTTCCGCTCGCAAACTCGAGCGAAGGCCTCGAGCTCGAGGACGTGCTCTCCACCTTCGACGAGGAGACGCGCGTGCGAGGGCGGGCGGCCATCGAGGGTTTCGGGGACGCCTTCGCCGGCCGGGGCGCCTCGCTCAACTCTGCCATCGGTGCCCTCAACCCGTTCTTCAAGAGCCTCCAGCCGGTGATGTCCGCGCTGAGCGACCCGGACACCCAACTCGACCGGCTCTTCGTCGAGCTCGGGCGCACCGTCGGCCAGGCGGCCCCGGTGGCGGGCCTCCAGGCCCAGCTATTCGGCGACATGGCCACCACCTTCGAGGCCATCGGCCGCGACCCCGGGGCCCTCCAGGCCACCATCGAGAAGTCGCCCTCGACGCTCGACACCACCACGCGCTCCTTCCGCGTGCAGCGACCGTTCCTGTCCGACTTCGCGGATCTCTCCCGGCGCCTGCGCCCCGCCGTGAACGAGCTGCCCCGGTCTCTGCCCGCCATCAACCGGGCCTTCGACGCGGGAATACCCGTGCTCCCGCGGACGGTCGACTTCAGCCGCCGTCTGGAGGGGGCGCTCGGTGAGCTCGAGGACCTCTTCGAGAACCCCAACACCCTCCTGACGATCAGAGACCTGCGAGCCACGCTGCGCGTCACCCGCCCGGCGCTCGAGTTCATCGCGCCCTACCAGACGGTGTGCAGCTACTGGAACTACTACGTCCGTGCGCTCGGCGAGCACTGGTCCCAGACCTCGGCCCTGGGCGGCACCGTGCAGAACCAGGGTGTGAAGCTCGTCAACCCCTTCCAGGAGAACACGATCGCGAACACGGAGTCATCGCGTCCGTGGGACGTGCCGCCGGGGGTCGATCCGGTCGATGCCAAGGCCGGCGGTGAGCGGATCGGGCGCACCTACAGCCCGCCCTATCAGCCCGCTATCGACGCGCAGGGCAACGCGGACTGCCAGACAGGACAGGTCGGGTTCATCAAGGGCCCGCTGGCGCCCGACTTCCGCTACGGCCCGGGCGCGCTCCCGGACGGGACCCCCACCGGCGGGAACGCGGCGGTAATCCAGTCCAACTTCCCGATCCTCTCAGGCGGCACGTACAAGTCGCGCGAGCTCGGCATCGACAACCTGAAAGACGTGGACAAGCTCCGGTGAGGCGCAGGCGCAGACATCCCGACCATCAGGGCGTCTCACGCTTCACGGCCGGGCTCATCGCAATCGTGCTGATCGCGTTGGGCACCTACCTGGGCTTCACCAAGTCGAACCCGTTTGCGAGCCCGTACGAGCTCACCGCCGTCTTTCGCAATGCGGGCAATTTGCAGCAGGGCTCACCCGTGCGGATCGCGGGCGTGGAGGTCGGCAAGGTCAAATCAGTCGAGGCAAACGACAACGGCACGGCGAGCGTGAAGATGGAGATGGACGACGAGGGGCTGCCCATCCACGCAGACGCCACGCTCAAGGTCCGGCCCCGCATCTTCCTCGAGGGCAACTTCTTCGTCGACCTCCGGCCGGGGTCACCCTCGGCACCCGTCCTCGAGGAAGGTGAGCCGATCGGGCCGAGCCAGACGGCCGCCCCGGTCCAGTTCGGCGACCTCCTCGCGGCGCTCGAGACCGACACCCGCTCCGACCTTCAGGTGTTCCTCAAGGAGTACTCGAAGGGCCTTGAGGGCAAAGGGGCCCGGGGGTTCAACGAGGCGCTGCGCAACGGCCAGCCGGCCTTCAGGAACCTGGCCATCGTCAACCAGGCCACGCTCGGCCTCGAGCCCACCAAGGATGTCCAGCGGCTCTTGAAGGGCCAAGGCAAGACCTTCGCCGCGCTGGTGAAGGACGAGCAGGCGCTGAAGGGCCTCGTCACGAACCTGAACGTGACCGCCGGGGCCTTCGCCCGCGAGGACGCGGCGCTCGAGGCCTCGATACCCGCCCTCCGCGACACGCTGCGAGTGGGCCACCCGGCGCTCGGGTCGCTGAACTCCGCGCTGCCGTCGCTGCGCTCGTTCGCGCGCGATGCCCTGCCGGGAGTGAGGTCCTCCGATCCGACCCTGAAGGCGGCGCTGCCGTTCATCCGCCAGGCCCGTGGGCTCGTGGGCTCCGCCGAGTTGCGCGGCGCGGCGCGCGAGCTGCGCACCCAGCTTCCACGCCTCTCGCTGCTCAACCGCCGGCTCGTGCCGTTCCTGAGCCAGGCACGCCTGCTCTCCTCCTGCACGAGCAACGTGCTCGCGCCGTTTGCGAAGTCCCCGATCCCGAACCCCGACGAGCCCGGCAACGACAATCAGCTCGTCTACCGGCAGTTCAACCGCGGCCTTGTCGGTCTCGCGGGCGAGAGCCGCCTCTCTGATGCAAACAACTCCTACTTCCACACCAGCGCCATCCCCGGGATCAA
>JACCUO010000295.1 GCA_013811765.1 Thermoleophilaceae bacterium
GGCCTCCCCCCTCCCCGGAACGGTCAGCGGCACCGTGCCCATCACCGGAGCGCGCATCGGTGCGCTGCTCGACAGCGACCTGACCCCCGCGGTGAGCGCGCTACGCCGACTTGGAATCGCCGCGCTCGTGCGGCGGCGTGGCTTCACCGCTAGGGGTCTGGGCGCCCTGGCCGCGGGCCGGCTCTCAGCGACGCTGAGCGGGAGCACCGCCGGCAGTGCCGGCATAGCCCGGAGGGTCGTTCTCGCGACTGGTTCGCGTTCGGTTGCCCGGGCCGGTCGTTATGCCGTCCCCCTGAGGTTGACCAGGGAGGGAAAGCGGCGGCTGCGCAGCGACCGGCGGGCGCGGGTAGTCCTGACATTTAGCTTCCGCGACGCCGCCGGTCACGCCGCCACCAGGCGCAGGTCCGTGCTTCTGCGCCGGTAGGGGCCTGGCACGCGGGGAATGATCTGCTCGCCCTACGGGTAGGGGTGCCCTCAGATGGGCAAGATTCCCAAAGGCACCCTGATCACCCCATACCGCGATGGCCCTTTGCTCGTGCGAGGCGACTTCCGCCTCCAGGACCAAGACGGAAACGAGATCGACCCTGGACGCGAGACCATCGCCCTCTGTCGCTGCGGGAAGTCGCGTATCCGCCCGTTCTGCGACGGCAGCCACAAGCTGATCGGGTTCCGCGCCCCGAGCGCGCGGGAATCGGGCCGCGCCACGTAGCGCCGGGCGACCCCTGGCCCTACGGCTGGGATGCCGTGAGCGCCGGCGCGGCCGCCGGCTCGCGCAGGGAGCTACGGCCGGCCTCCCAGCTCTCAAGCAGGTGACGGCCCCAGCGCGCATCCAGCTCCACCAGGGCCCGCGCGCCGAAGATCACGTCGCAGGCAAGCGCCGGCTGCTGGCAGATGAGGCCGCCCGCCAGGTCGACCGCAGCGATGTTCTCGTGCACGGCGTCGGCCTCCACGTGCTCATCAAAGAACTCGGTGACGCGTTCTCCGTGGCCGAGGCGCCGGAGAGCGTCGGCGTAGCGGCGGTTTGGCAGCGAGGAGGACATCTCGAACAGTGCGAGGTGCCCCACTATGGCTCCGCGCAGGCGCCGGTGAAGCCCGAAGAGGGACATTAGGTTGACGGTGGCCAGCGTTACCCCTGGGATCCGGTCCAGGTAGGCACCGTAGGTGCAATCGAGCCCCAGCGCGTCCATCGAGGTCGCGAACAACTCCGCGTGGATCCGGTCGGGGTGACCGCCCCCATACTCGTCGGCCTGCAGCTCGACGAGTGCGGCCTTGGGCGGACCGCTCAGCCGCGGCAGCGCCCAGGAATGTGGATCGGCCTCCTTGAGCTGGTAGGCGGACCGGTGCACGACGAACTCCAGCATCTGTTCCTCGGTGCCGTACCGCACCAGGTGCAACGAGACCGATGGGCTGTCGTCTGAATCGGCCACCGCTCGCAGCGCGTGGTCACTTTCCTCCGGCTCGACGGATGTGGGCGAGGCCGGCACCGCACCTCTCAGCGCGCCCTCGAAGATCTGCTCGAGCGTTCCCCGCAGTGCCAGGAGGGAGGGCTCCCATTCCCATCGCGGACACACGCCCTCGAAGCCGTGGTAGTGAAGCTCGTAGCAGGCGTAGAGCGCCAGTTGAAGGTCTTCGTCGCCAAGGGGGTCCGCCGGCGCCATGACCGAGAATGGGGGTAGCGGGTGAACATCGTGCACGAGCTCTCCCAGGAGAAACTCGCTCACCGGCCCGCGCGGCTCGGGTAGTGGAGCCATCTCCTCCTGATGCCCCAGCCTCACCAGGGCAAACCCAAGACATCGGGGGCGGTGATCGGCCGGCTCAGGCCAGGAAGCGCTCCGCAAGCCAGCGGGTGACCGCGCGTGGGTCACCCTCCTCGTCAACGGCACGCTGGCGCTCGGCCCCGGTGGACTCCGCCAGCCGACCGGCCGCCTCCAGCTCCGCGGAGCAGCCGAGCTCGCCGGCGAACGGGGCAAGCTGCGCCAGTAGCTCGCGCAGCCGGTTTCGCGCAGGGCGGGGCTCTCCCGTATCGAGATCGGCGAGCGTGCCCGCGAGCCCGTGACGGCATGCCGACCAGCGGTTCTGCTCGATCCGCCATGTCGGGTGGATGGGCGTGCGCTCACCGGCGTCGTGG
>JACCUO010000299.1 GCA_013811765.1 Thermoleophilaceae bacterium
CTCGGGTGCACTCCCGCCCGATGCGGCCATGATCGGAAAGGCGATCCGGGAGGAGCACCACCGCCCACGGCCACTCAACATCACCGTCGAGCACTTCTTCAAGGGCTACCCCGGCTTCTCGATGCTGATCCCAAAGATCGGCTGCGTGGCGGCCCACCCGGCAAACGTCCACCGACTCCTCTACGACGAGGGCCAGCTGGTGCTCGTCTTTCCCGAAGGCCGCAAGGGCACGGAGAAGCTCTACAAGGACCGCTACCGCCTGCGGCGCTTCGGGCGCGGCGGCTTCGTGGAGGCGGCGATGCGTGCCCGTGCCCCGATCGTGCCGGTGTGCGTCGTCGGGGCGGAGGAGGCTCAGCCGGTCTTCGCGCAGTCGAAGCTGCTGAAGCGGTTGACCGGGCTGATCTACGTTCCGCTCTCGCCCACCTTCCCGCACCTCGGCCCGCTTGGCATGCTCACCTACCTGCCCGCGAAGTTCAAGCTGCGTTTCCTCGAGCCGATCCATTTCGAGGAGGAGGGCATGCACGAGGACAAGGCGCTCGTGCAGACCACATCGCACGAGATCCGCGCGCGCATCCAGGAGAATCTGTTCGAGATGATCGCCAAGCGCAAGTCCGTCTGGTTCGGTTAGCGCGCCGATGCCCTCCAAGCGGGTGTTGATCACGGGTCTCTCGACCTACTGGGGCGGGCGGCTGGCGCTTGCGCTCGAGGGCGACCCGTCGATCGAGGCGATCGTGGGCGTGGACAACGAGGAGCCGAGCGTGGAGCTCGAGCGCACGGAGTACGTGAAGGTCGGTACCCAGCACGCGCTGCTGCGGCGCGTCGTCGAGGCCGCCGAGATCGACACGGTGGTGGACACCCGGCTCGTGGTGGACTCCTCCACCACCTCGCGCGCCAAGGCCCACGAGAACAACGTGATCGGGACGATGAACATCCTCGCCGCGTGCAGCGGGCCTGACAGCTGCGTGCGCAAGTTCATCTTCAAGTCCTCCACCCACTTCTACGGATCCGAGCAGGACGACCCGGCCTTCTTCGACGAGACGATGGAGCGTCCCCACGCGGCGAGAACGCCGATCGAGCGGGACATCCTCGACGCGGAGGGCTCGGTCACGGAGTTCGCCGACCAGCACCCGAAGGTGGCGGTGACGATCCTGCGTTTCGCGAACGTGCTCGGTCCCGCTGTGCGCACCTCGCACATCGACCTCTTCTCCCTGCCGGCGGTGCCGATGATCCTGGGCTTTGACCCGCGCTACCAGTTCGTGCACGAGGACGACGTGGTCCACGGCCTCGAGCATGTGGTCCAGCGTGAGCTCCCCGGCGTCTACAACCTGGCGGCCGACGGGGTGCTCACCCTCACCGAGGTGGCCGGGCTGCTGGGGAAGCCCCCCGCACCCCTGCTGCCGCCGTGGGGCACCGGGTTGGTCGCGGGCCTGGCCGGCCGCCTCGGACTGAAGATCCCCGCCGAGATGCTGAACCAGCTGCGGTTCGGGCGGGGTGTGGACAACCGGCGGCTCAAGGCGTGCGGCTTCGAGTACGGCTATACGAGCCGCGAGGCGGTGCTGAAGCTCGGGGAGCACCTGCGGCTGCACCCCGTCCTGCGCGCGGGCGCTGAGCCCTACCGCTACGAGCGGGAGGTCGAGGAGTTCCTGCGCTGGAGCCCCAACGTGCGTACCTCGAGGCTCACCGAGAGCGGTGGCTTGAGCCGGGAGCAGATGGTCGAGCTCCGGCGGCTGCTCTCGGCGTACGAGCCGCCGGCGCAGGCTGAGCCCGCAGAGGAGGATCCGCTTCCCCCGCCCCCGGTCGATCACTACGACGACCTCGGCTCGGAGGAGGTCATCTCGCTGCTCGGATCGCTCGACAAGGACGGGCTTCGTGCTCTCCAGGCATACGAGCGCGAGCACCGAGGGCGAGTCACGGTCATCCGCGCGATCGAGTCGATCCTTGCCCGCCAGGCCGCGGCGCGCGGCTGAGCGCCCGGACCCGGAACTACAACCCGGCGCAGAAACACTCGCAAGGGTGGTTGCAATGAGGCGATTGGGCTAGGAGTGGGGAGGCAGGGGCCCTACACTTGGCCGGCGGGCTCGAATTCGTCGGCCAGCGGCGCCGTTCCCTCAAATCACCCACGACCTCATGCGAAAAACGTCACTGATAGCCCTCTCGGCCCTGGCCGTTACCCTCACCATCGGGGCGGGAGCGGTCTACGCCGTCGACTCCTCCAATGAGGACCGCATCGCCGAGGGGATCACGGTGGCCGGCGTGGACGTGGGAGGGCTCGACACCGAGGCCGCAAGCACGAAGGTCAGGCGCCACGTGGCCGACCGCCTCGAGCAGCCGGTGGTGGTCACTCACGGTGCCAGGCGCTTCAGCCTCTCCTCCCGGGACGCCGGGTTGCATACCGACGTCGGTGGAATGGTGAGCGAGGCCCATCGCGCCAGTCGGCAGGGAAACATGCTCGGCCGCGCCGTCCGCGACCTGACCGGAGGCGAGGAGGCCACGCGGGTGAATTTGCGGGTGCGCTACTCGAAGGTCGCGGCGGCGCGCCTCGTGGCCCGCGTTCGCAAGGCCGTGGACCGCCCCGCGCGGGACGCGACACTCAGCTTCCCCGCGCTCACCCAGGTCAAGGAGAAGGAAGGAACCGCCGTGGAGACGGCAAGGCTTAAGCGCGACGTGGGAAAGGCACTGCTGACACCGGCCGGCGACCGGGAGATCGAGGCGCCCACGAAGGTCACGAAGCCCAAGGTGACCCGCGAGCAGCTGGCCTCGCGCTACCCCTCGGTGCTGATCGTGGACCGCGGCGCCTTCAAGCTGCGCCACTATGTGAACCTGAAGCTGGCAAAGACCTACACGGTCGCCATCGGGCAGGTGGGCTTCGACACCCCCGCCGGTCTCTACCACATTCAGAACAAGGGCGTGAACGTGGCCTGGAACGTGCCCAGGAAGCCCTGGGCCGGAAGCCTTGCCGGGACCGTGGTCCCCGGCGGCGCGGCGAACAACCCCCTCAAGGCGCGCTGGATGGGCATCTACAACGGCGCGGGGATACACGGCACCGACCAGACGGCTTCGCTCGGAAGCGCCGCCTCCCACGGTTGCGTGCGGATGGCGATCCCCGACGTGATCGAGCTCTACGAGAAGGTTCCCGTCCAGACTCCGATCTACATCGCGTGATCTGAGGACGGCGGTCCTTCGACCCCGATCTCCCCGACCGGTACCTCGCTCCATCCGGCCGCCTCGAGGGAGGCCTGCCGCCCGGTGTGCCGAATGCAGAGGGTGCCTATGAACACGCCCCGCTCCCGCTTGTGCAGCACTGCGTACCACATTGTGGACGCGTCGCTCGGGCCCTGGATCGGATGCCAGGGCCGCGGGGGCAGTTCCTCTTCGTCGGCCAGGCCGGCGTCGATCAGCTGCCTGCGGGTCGCCACCCGCCCGTCCTGAGTGTTGACGAAGAACCTCGACACGCCAACCGTGAACCCTAGTTGGACGCGGGCGCTGCGCGACTTCGACGTCGCGCTGCGGACCCAGGGGATGGGGGAGAGGACACGCCGCGCCTATGGGACCGATCTCGGGCAGCTGGCCGAGTGGGCCTCCGGGCACGGGCTCGATCCCCGTGAGCTCGACTACCGGCGCCTGCGCAGGTTCGCGGGTGTGCTCTCCGAGCGCGGAGCCTCGAAGTCCACGGTGGCTCGCAAGCTGGCCGCCATCCGCTCCTTCTACCGCGTGCTGGTCCAGCGAGGGGAGTTCGAGGGTAGCCAGGCCGATCTCGTATCGAGCCCCAAGCGCGAGTCCCGTCTGCCCGAGGTCCTGAAGGAGGCGGAGGTGGAGGGGCTGCTCGAGAGCATGCCCACCTCAACGCCTCTTCACCTGCGCGACCGGGCGATGTTCGAGCTTGCCTACTCCGCCGGACTGCGCGCCGAGGAGTTGGTGAACCTGGATCTCAGGAGCCTTGACCCCGACGGCGAGCAGTTGCGCGTCGAAGGAAAGGGCTCCAGGACGAGGATCGTTCCGGCGGGGGAGCCCGCCTGGCGGGCACTCGCGGCCTACCTTGAGCGAGGGCGTCCTGCCCTCGCCGGAGACGCCGCCGATCAGGCCCTCCTTCTGTCAAAGGGGGGCAGAAGGCTCTCGACCTCAGACGTGCGGCGGCGCCTGGGGCTCGCCGTGCGCCGTGCCGCGGTGAGGGCCGGGGTCTCCCCGCACACGCTGCGTCACTCTTTCGCCACCCACCTGCTGGACGGTGGCGCGGACCTCCGGGCGATCCAGGAGCTGCTCGGACACGCCTCCATCAGCACGACCCAGACCTACACTCGGGTAGAGTCGCAGCGGCTCAAGCAGGCCTACGCGCGGGCTCATCCCCGCGCCTGACCGAACGGACGGATGGACACCAACGTCAAGGCGATAGAGCTGAAGGACCTCTGGCGCCGCTACAAGGACGACGGCGATCAGAGGGCGCGCGAGCGGCTCGTCCTTGCCTACGCACCGCTCGTGAAGTACGTGGCCGGGCGAATGTCCAGCGGCCTGCCGGCACACGTCGAGGAGTCGGATCTCATCTCCTACGGGCTGCTCGGGCTGATCTCCGCCATCGAGCGCTTCGAGCCAAGCCGCGAGATCCGCTTCGAGACCTTCGCGATCACCCGCGTCAAGGGGTCGATCATCGACGAGCTGCGGTCACTGGACTGGGTGCCGCGCTCGGTGCGTGCCAAGGCCCGCGAGATCGAACGGGCCAACGCCAAGCTCGAGCACCAGCTCCACCGCGCGCCCACCGACGAGGAGATGTCGGATGCCCTCGGTGTCTCGGCCGAGGAGTTCCAGGAATCGCTGATCAAGATCTCGAACTCGTCAGTGGTCGCCCTCGACGAGCTCTGGACGGTGTCCGACTCCTCCGGCGACACCGTGTCCCTGCTCGACACGATCCAGGATCCCGATGCTGTTGATCCCTCGCGGGAGTTGGACCTCACGGACATGAAGGATCGCCTGGCCGATGCCATCGCCCGGCTGCCAGAGCGCGAGAAGCTGGTCGTGGCTCTCTACTACTACGAGAACCTGACCCTGCGCGAGATCGGCGAGGTGCTAGGGGTCACTGAATCTCGGGTCTCACAACTTCATACGAAGGCGGTGCTGCGGCTGAAGTCCCGGCTGCAGGGCGATTCCTTCGCCCAAACCGCCTGACGGGCAAGGGGTATGTTGTCCTCGAGCACTTCGAGGAGAGG
>JACCUO010000300.1 GCA_013811765.1 Thermoleophilaceae bacterium
GAGCCCGCCTCGGCCATCGCGATCGTCGTGAGGGCGCCGGGCATGCCCTTCGCGCAGAGGGTGGTGCACTCCAGGGGGTCGACAGCGATGTCGAAGGAGAGCTCGCCGCCCTCGCCCACGCACTCCCCGTTGAAGAGCATCGGAGCCTCGTCCTTCTCGCCTTCGCCGATCACCACCCTGCCGGTGCCAGGCGCCGCGGCGAGCTCCGTGCGCATGGCGTTGGTGGCCGCGCCGTCGGCCCCCTTGCCGTCACCGCGGCCGATCCACTCCTGGCAGGCGAGCGCGGCCTCGCGGGTAGCGGCGAGCGCCGTGTTCTCGAGTTGTGCGAGGAGCGCGACCCTGGGATGAGCCGCCGACCCGCCGAGTGTCACCGCTTCCACGCTTCGCGCACCTCCATCGCGGGCGATCGTACCGCTAATCGGCGGGCATGGGCTTCGACGCGGGCCCCGAGGGCTTCCACCTATGTGACCGGTGGGAAAAACGATGGACACGGCCGCTGCAAGCGGATAAACATCTCGCCATGGGCTGCAAGCGGGATAAACATCTCGCCATGACCTCCGGCGCTCGACCACTGCCCGTCTCCCGGCTCAGCCGCCCGGGGCTCTAAGGTGCACGATCCGGAGGCGATCAGGCGCGCGCTGAACGTGGTGAGCGCCGTCGCGCTGCTCGACGCAGTGCTCCTGGTGCCGCTGGTGATCGCGGCCGTGACCCACGCCGAGGGAACCGTGAACATCCTGGGCCCGATGCATGGCGCCGGCTTCGTGATCCTCATCGGGCTCGTGGTTCGCGGCACGATCCGCGACATGTGGGGGTGGTGGTTTCCCGTGCTCGCGGTCGTCACCCTCGGCCCGCCCGGCTGCCTGATCGGGGACCTGCGGATCCGTAAGACCCTACCCCGCGCCGGCGGGAGCTAGGCGGCGACCGATTCGCCCGCCGGCATCGACTCGATGTGCGTGACGGGAAGGCCGAAGCCACGCGCCTTGCTGGGCAGATCGAGGTGTAGCCAGCGCGACACGCGTTTCGGGAGGGTCGAGATAACGATCTCGTCGAAGGTCGCGGCGTGCAGGGCATCGTGGATCGCGGCGATCGGGTCGGAGTCGCCGACCTCCCCGGTCACCGGGGACCCCGCGGCCTCGCCGAGCGCGACCAGCGCCTGGTCCATCCGTGCCGTGGCCTCCTCACGGCCTGCCACCTCGGGATCCACCAGGCGGTGAAGCCCGCTCGGAGAGGCCGGGACCAGGAGATGAAAGGTGGCCGGGCCGTTCGACGCGCGCTTTTCCACCTCAGCGCGCAGCGCGGCCGTCATGGCTGTGCGGTTGGCAACCAGCAGGACATGTGTCGTCTCGGTCATGGGCCTCCCTCGAAAGTATCAAACAGCACTTACCCAGAACGGGCATGTGGCATGCATGGAGTCCGCTTCGAACCCCATAGCGTCCCGTTTACGGGTCAGCGGGTCGGACGCCGTGCGGTGACGATTACCGACACCGTGCTGAAGCCCGAGCGCCGGGCCCTTGCGCGGTAGCTGCGGGCCCGCAGGCGCAGGCACCTTCTTGCGCGCCCGCGGCCATCCGTGCGTACCCGCCTGCCCGCCAGCCCCACCGTGACCCCCTCGACCGGCTGCCCGCTCGAGAGGACACGGAATCGGAAGCAGGTGCGCCGGCCCGCCACCGTCCGCCGCGGCGAGACCTTCAGGCTCATCCGGAAGCGGCGCGGGAAATGGGATACGCGGGAGAGGACCATTCCGTCTGTGCCCTTGCCCGGCGTGTTCTTGCACCCCCAGCTGCTGGTGGCCCGGGAGAACAGCAGCGTAAGGCAGCGTCCGAGGGCCCTCTGACCGTACGCGTTCGGGTGCGCCTCCTCATCGATGGTCCTTCCCTGGAGGATCGGACCGAGCCCGATAGCACGTGACCATTCGCTTGTGACGGGCGACGGCGGATTTGCCCTGGTCGCCAGACTGGCCGACCTGGAACAGACCTCGCGCCCCTGAAGCGCATCCCGCAGCGAGAGGAACTGAACCCCTGTGGCAAAGGCGACCCCTTTGAGGTTTGCGTCGAGCGCCCCGGGCAGTTCATCGCGCGCAAAATTGAGGTCCGAGTCATAGAACGGACACCCACCGACGGTGCTCCGCTGAAGCCCCGCCTCGGGATAGCGGCTCTCGGCCGCACGCGGAAACGTTGCCGGGTAGCTCTGAAGCACGAATCGGTAGTGCCAGGGGCGGTAGCCCGCCGAGCGCATGACGGCGCGGATCTCGCCGATCGCCTTGGCGACCCCCCTCATCGCTGCCGGCAGCTTGGCGTCGATGCCCGGGCGCTGTCTGCCCGCACACGGCCCCGCGCGCGTCACGTAGCCAACGGCGCAGGCGGTGGCTACCTCCGCGAAGCCGATGTCGTTGCCGCCGATCGAAAGCACGACCAGCTTCACGGTGCGCTCTCTGGCGATGCGCGCAAGCTGGTCAGCCTGGGGGGGCTCCCCCTTGAACGCGCGCCCGCCGTTCGAGGCACGGAAGATCTTGTCGGTCGTCGCGCCCGAGCAGGCGATGTTGATCCGCTCCTGGACCCGCAGGCTGGCGCTCAGGATTTCGGCCACGTCCGAGCGCGCGCAGCCGGGCGGCTGGGTGCCTCCCAGATAGATCCTGCCGGTGTCATATCTGCAGCCGAAGGGCGTCGCCACACACGCACGGTCGGTACCGCCACGGTCGCCGGACGAGTCGGTGCTGTTGCCCTGCCAACGCCCCGCCTGGCCGGAAATGAAGCTGTCACCGAGCGACACGGCGGCAGTGGGACCCCGCGCCGCGGCCGGCATGGGGAGGCTCAGAACCGCGAGTACGGCGACGATCAGCGCCAGCGCGCCACGGCCCTTCCCGAGCGACACCTCTCCTCCTCCGTCGGTCCGCATAGTCGCCTTCCTTAGCTCAAGTTCCTGCGAGGAGTGGTAGCACGTGGGCCACCTCGGCCCCGCTGGTCGTCTTTTCCCAGCGGGGGCAATCGGCGCCGGGCGCGGTACTCTCGAGGCATGTGGAAACGGGGCACGGGGCTTCTAACGGCGGCGCTTTGCCTGGCCTTGGCCTCGCTCGCGGCGGCTCAGCAGCCGCCCCCTCAACCGGTGGCTCCGCCGCCTGCGCCCAGGATCGCTCCCGACGTGCGCGCGGGGGGCGTGGACGTGGGCGGGCTGACGGTTGCCGAGGCCACGGTCAAGCTCGAGGCTGCCCTCGGCCGGCGCCTGCGCTCTCCCGTGACGGTCTGGGTGGCGCGTAAGCGCTTCCGGCTGCAAACGCCCCGAATCGCCCTGAGCTTCGACGCAGCCCGCACCGCCCGCCGCGCCCTCGAGGCGGGGCTGGCGCGAGGCGGGGCTGCCGAGGGCTCCGACATGCCGGTTGACGTGCCGGTGTCCGCCCGGTTGGACCGCCGGGGGGTGGCGAGGTTCGTCGCAGGGATCGGCGGCCGCGTGAACGTGGCGCCACGCAACGCGACGCTCCGTATCACCGTGCGCCGGATGATCCGGCGCGGCTCCCGCGATGGCCGCAGGCTCGTCGAATACCGGCTCCGGGCGCTGCTCGGGCGCGTACTGCGAGACCCGAAGCGAGACAGGACGCTCAGGGTGGGCCGGCGCAGACTGCGCCCGGCGATCACGGCCCGGGCGCTCGCGCGGCTGAACCCGGTCGTGC
>JACCUO010000302.1 GCA_013811765.1 Thermoleophilaceae bacterium
GTGCGCGGCCCGCCAGCCGGCGTTGCGGGCATCGGCCGGCCCGCGTGGCGGGTCGTGACGCAGGGCACGCAGATGCAGGCCCTCCACGCCACGCTCGAGCAGCTCCGGGGTGCCGTCGGCCGATCCGTCGTCCACCACGATCGCCTGCACCGTTGCGCCGGCCTGGGCCGCAAGGCTGCCCAGCAGCGCCTCCAGCCGCGCGGCGCGGTCGCGTGTGGCGATCACGGCGCAGATCACGGTACCGGCTCCCGCCAGGTCACGGACGAGGCTCCCGCCAGATCACGGCATCGGCTCCAGTCCGAATGGCACCTCGCCGCGCTCGCGGCCCTGGTCGCGCAGCTTTCGATCGATCAGCTCCCTGCGCCGCCACGCGCGCGGCAACAGCCGCCAAGCCTCGGCATAGCCGCGGAGCAGGTGACGCTCGCGCAGCAGCACATGGCCGAGCGCCAGGGCCTCGTAGGCCAGGATCCGCGGGAGGTCGCGCGCGAGCCCCGCCGGGGTGTCGTTGGCGGCCATCATCAGATAGCGGTTGCGAAACTGCACCCGCCTGTCCCGCCGCGGGACGGCCGCGCGGGTCGAGGGGCTGTAGGAGCGGATGTGCCACCCGAGTGCCCCCGGCTCGTAGGCCGAGCGCCAGCCGAGCACGTGGCCGCGCCAGATCAGATCCACGTCGGAGGCCCACTTCTCGAGTGCCTCGTCGAGCACCTGTCCCTCGAGCGCGCAGTCCTCGAGCATCTCGCGGCGAAGGAGAGCCGCCGCTCCGTCGGGCCCGAAGGCCGGCCCGGGGTCCTCGTAGGCGAGCGCCGGCCTGCCGTGCCCGAGCAGCGTGTTCTTGCGGCGGTGGTCAAGCGCGATCCCGACGCAGTCGATCGCGTCGAGGCGCTGCGCGGGCAGCGCGCCCTCGGTACGCAGCAGCTTGGGGGTGACCGAGCCCACACCATCCGCATCCAGCCGGGGCCGGGCGGCGGCGAGGAAGCCGGGATCGAGGAAGCAGTCGGCGTTCAGCAGGAGGACCGCATCGTCGTCCGTGGCCTCGATGCCCCTGTTGTTGGCCGCGGCCCAGCTCATCCGCTCGGGCAGCCGCAGGTGGCGGGCGCCGCTCGCGCGGGCGAGCTGCCCCGTGGCGTCGCTCGAGGCGTTGTCGATCACCGTGACCTCGGCGTCCTCCTGGGCGAGTGCAAGCGGCAGCGAGTGCTCGAGGCAGTCCGCACGGTCGGCGCTGATCAGGAGGATCGCCGTGCCCATCGGTTGCGCGAATCAGGCGCCGATCTCCAGCAGCCGCTCGAGCAGGGTGGGCGTGGCGGCCGCGAAGACGCGATAGCGCACGCCGAGGTCCAGCGCGGCGGCCAAGGGGTCCTCTCCCACCTCGGGAAAGGCCACGGCGCCGCCCGCCTCGCGGACGATCAGCTGCCCCGCCGCGCAGTCCACCGAGCGGGTGTCGCCCAGGGTCAGCATGCCGTCGAAGCGCCCGGCGGCCACGTAACAGAGGGAGAGCGCGATCGACCCGATACCGCGCAGCCGCGAGGCTCCGGTGGCGATCAGGGCATCCGCGTAGCGGGCGATCAGCGTGGGGTGGACGGTCTCGAGTCCCACCATCTCGAGCTCGCCCTCGCTGGCCAGCGGGCGCACCCGCTCGCCGTCGAGGAAGGCGCCCTCGCCGCGGCGCGCCCACCAGTCCTCACGGTGGCTGAAGTCGTGCACGTAGCCGAACTCCACGTGGCCCATCGTGGGCCCCGAGGCCACCGCGATCGAGAGGGCGAAGGCAGGAATGCCGCGCTTGGCATTGCGCGAGCCGTCGATCGGGTCGATCACCACGTGCACGGGTCCCCCGCCGGCGATCATCACCTCGCCGCGCTCCTCCGAGACGGCCGTGAGGGGCTCCCCCAACCGCTCGAGCTCCCCGAAGACGGCGTCCTCCACCTCGCGGTCGATCACGAGGGCCATGTCCCCTCCCACCCCCTGGCCGGCTGTGGTCGCCCGGTCCGAGGACAGCGGGTAGCGCTCGAGCACCCGCGCGGCCTCGCCCGCGGCCCTCTGGCAGAGGCTGAGCCAGTCGACCGTGGTGGACGCGTCGGTGGACGTGATCATCGGGCGAAGACTATGGGCGCGCCGGTCACAGCAGCTCGCGGTAGACCGCGGCCGTCGCCTCGGCCGTCTTCTCCCAGGAGAGCTCGGCGGCCCTTGCCCGCCCGCGCTCGACCATCCCGATCCGGAGCTCACGGTCCTCGAGCACCTCCCGGATGCTGGCCGTCATCTCCTCCTCGTCGAGCGGGTCGAACAGCGCCGCGGCGCCTCCGGCCGCCTCGGGCAGCGCCGTGGCGCGGGCGACCGCCACGGGGCAGCCACGCGCCATCGCCTCCACCACGACCAGCCCGAAGCCCTCGTAGAGGCTGGGATAGACGAGCAGGTCGGCGCCCCGCATCAGGGCATCGAGCCGGGAGTCGTCCACGTAGCCGGTGAGCTCTACCGGGGCGCCCCCGGCGGCGGCGCGGATGGCGGTGCCCTCCCCGGCGTCGAGGCCGGCCAGCACGAGCCGGTGCTCGAGGCCCTCGCGGTGCAGACGCGCAAACGCGCGCACGAGGCGCACGAGGTTCTTCTTCCTGCGCAGGTCGCCGACCGCGAGCAGATATGGGCCCGAGGGCGCGGGCTCGTCACCGATCGGCAGGCACGGGGCGGAGTGGATCGTGCGCGTGCGATCGGAATCCACGCCGTAGCGCTCACAGAGGTCCCGGCGGGTGTGCTCGGACACGCAGATCACCCGCTCGGCGGATCGGGCGCAGCGGGGCGCGAACGTGCGGTACTTCCAACCCGTCAGGGGCGCGAAGTCCTCCGGGTGCTCCTCGAACGCCAGGTCGTGCACGGTCACCACTCCCGGGCAGGGGCGCCGCAGGGGCAGGAAGCAGTTTGGCGCGTGGATGAGGCCGGCTCCCTCGCGGCGCAGGATGTGCGGCAGGACCAGCTGCTCCCAGGCCACCTCCGGGCCGCGCCCGCCCTCCTTTAGCTCGAGTAGCTCGACCTCCGCTCGGCGGCGCAGGGCGCGCACGAGCTCGAGCGTGTAGCGGCCCCAGCCGCGCAGCTGTGGGGCGTGCGCGTCACGGGCGTCGATCGCGACCCTGGGCATCGCGGCGAAGCGTAAGACTTGCGCGTGCGTGCCAGAGTCAGAGCCAGCCCGGGCAGAGGGGGTCGGAGTGATCGTGCCCGTCCGCGGCGACTCGCCGTATCTGGCGCAGGCGCTCGATGCGATCCTCGCCCAGGAGCCCCCACCCGCTGATGTGGTGGTCGTGGACGACGCCTCGGACACGCCGGTCGCCCTGCCGCGGACGGCTGCCGGCTGCCGGCTCGTCCGCCGCGGCCTCCGCGGGGG
>JACCUO010000307.1 GCA_013811765.1 Thermoleophilaceae bacterium
GCCGGATGCCTGCTGGGGTGCCTCGAGCTCGGTGAGATCCTGGGCGAAGCCCTTGGGCATGATCTCGCCCTTGTTGATCCAGACCTTCACCCCGATGCGGCCAAACGTCGTCTTCGCCTCGAAGAACCCGTAGTCGATGTCCGCGCGCATGGTGTGCAGCGGCACCCGGCCATCGGAGTAGCCCTCCGTGCGGGCCATCTCGGCGCCGCCGAGCCGGCCCGAGACCTGCACCTTTACGCCCTTTGCGCCCGAGCGCATGGCAGAGGTGAGTGAGCGCTTCATCGCGCGGCGAAAGGCCACGCGGTTCTGAAGCTGCTCCGCGATCGACTGGGCCACGAGCTTTGCGTCGAGCTCGGGACGCTTGATCTCGAGGATGTTCACCTTCACGGCCTTGTCCGTCATCTTGTGGAGCTCCTTGCGCAGGGCGTCCACCTCGCTGCCCGACTTGCCGATCACGATGCCCGGACGGGCTGTGTGGATGTTCACCTCGACCTCGCTCTTGTTCTTGCGGATCGTGATGTCTGAGAGGCCGGCGTGCGCAAGCTTGTTGTCAATGTGCTCGCGGATGTGGATGTCCTCCAGGAGGTAGTCCGAGAACTCCTTCTCGGAGTACCAGGTGGACTTCCAGTCGTGGATGTAGCCGACCCGCATCGACTCGGGATGGACCTTCTGACCCATGGCTAGCTCTTCTCCTCTGTTGTCAAGGTGATCGTCATGTGGCTGGTGCGCTTGTGGATCGGCGTGGCGCGGCCGAGCGCGCGGGGCCTGAAGCGCTTGATCGTCGGACCCTCGTCCACGAAGGCGCGGTCGATTTTCAGGTCGTCCAGATCGAGCTCAAAGTTGTTTTCTGCGTTGGCCACCGCCGATTCGAGCAGCTTTGCGATGTCCGTGGCGGCGGCCCGCGGGGTGTGGCGCAGGATCGCGCGGGCGTCGTCGATTCGCTTGCCGCGGATGTGCTTCATTACCAGCCGGGCCTTCCGGGGCGCGCTGCGCACGTACTTCGCCTGCGCGCGCACCTGGACTGCGCCGTCGCTCTCGCGGCGCGGGGCGGGCCTGGCAGGACCCTTGCTCGTCGTGGTCTCGGCAGCCCCCCGACGGCGCTTGGGCTTGGATGCCTCCTTGGCCTTGGCCTTGGCATCGGCCTTGGCGTCGTCGGCCTTGGCGTCGTCGGCCTTGGCATCGGCGTCGTCGGCCTTCGCTTCTTTCCCATCAATTTTCGCTTCTTTCCCAGCGGCCTCGGCGGTGTTCTTGGGCTTGGAGTCGTCCTCATCCTCGGCCTCCGGCTCACTGTCCACCGCCGGCTCCGGGTCAACCGTGGCCTCCGCCTCCGGCTCGGCCGCAGCGTCCGCCTTATCCGGGGAAGCAGCGGGGGGCTCGGACCCAACCTTGGGATCAGCCTCGGCGCCGGAAGCCGCCGACGGCTCAGCCGCAGAGTCCGCCTTTGCGTCATCGCCGGTCTTCACTTCATCGGGATGCTGCGGTAGCGCCTCCGCGGACTCCCCGGGCTCTCCGGTTTCTCCTCGCTTCCTGCGCAGCCGCTTGGGCTTCTTGTCCTCGGCCATCCCTACCGCATCCTGACCTTGTCGCTGCCGGCGTGACCGCGGAAGAGGCGCGTCGGGGCGAACTCCCCGAGCTTGTGCCCGACCATCGACTCGGAGACGAACACGGGCACGTGCTTGCGGCCGTCGTGGACAGCGATCGTGTGCCCAACCATCTCCGGAAAGATCGTGGAGGTCCGCGACCAGGTCTTGAGCATCTGCTTGTCGCCGGACTCGTTCATGGCCACAACGCGAGCCATGAGGCGCTCCTGGACGAACGGGCCCTTCTTGGATGATCGGCTCATCGCCCACCCTTCTTGCCTCGTCGCCGGCCGCGAACGATGTAGCGGTCCGATTTCTTGTTCTTCTTGCGAGTGCGATATCCCAGCGTAGGCACGCCCCAGGGCGTCACCGGATGGCGACCGGCGGTGGTGGAACCCTCACCGCCACCGTGCGGATGGTCGACGGGGTTCATCGCCGTCCCGCGGGTCTGCGGGCGCCGGCCCTTGTGCCGCGAGCGTCCCGCCTTGCCCAGGTCGATGTTCTGGTGCTCGCTGTTGCCGATGGCCCCAACGGTGGCCCGGCACTCCAGGCGCACCATGCGCATTTCACCGGAGGGCAGCCTCAGCGTCGCGTAGGCGCCCTCCTTTGCCACGAGCTGGATGGCCGTTCCGGCCGAGCGTCCCATCTGACCGCCCCGGCCGGCGGCGAGCTCCACGTTGTGCACGGTCGTGCCCGTGGGAATGTTGGCCAGCGGCAGACTGTTGCCCACCGTGATGTCCGCTTTCTCGCCGGAGGTCACGGTGTCCCCGACCCTCAGTCGTGCCGGCGCGAGGATGTATGCCTTGTCGCCGTCGGCGTAATGGATCAGGGCGATGTGCGCCGTCCGGTTCGGGTCGTACTCGATGGCGGCCACCCGCGCAGGCACGCCGTCCTTACGGCGCCGGAAGTCGATCCTGCGGTACTTGCGCTTCGCGCCCCCACCGCGGTGCCGGGAGGTCACCCGGCCGTGCGCGTTGCGGCCTCCGGACTTGCTCAGGCCCTCGGTCAGCGACTTTTCCGGTTCCTTCTTCGTGACCTCCGGATGATCCGAGTAGGTCGCGAAACGGCGTCCGGGACTGGTGGGCTTGTGTTTCTTGATCGCCATCAGTCGGTCTCCTGGCCCTCGAAGAGCTCGATGGTGTCGTCGGGATGCAGTGTCACGACCGCCTTCTTCCACTGGCGCCGCTTGCCGGAGTGGATCCCGCGGCGCTTGGACTTTGGCTTGACGTTCACGGTGCGCACGCCCCGGACGCGAACGCCGAAGATCTCTTCGACCGCCTGACGCACCTGTGTCTTGTTGGCGGCGTCGAGGACGCGAAACGTGTACTTGTTGGCCGCCAGCAGCGCGTAGCTCTTCTCGGATATGACCGGCCGGATGATCACGCTGCGGGCGTTCATGCGGCCTCCGGCGCCCGCGAGGCTTCCGCGCCGCCCACACCTCGCACCGCGGGGGTGGCCGCCAGCTTCGCCAGCTCCTCGAAGGCGCCGGGAGACGCCGCCAGGCGCGCGGCTCCGACCACGTCGGCAACTCCCACGTCCCGGGCGCGCAGCACCCTCACCCGTGGGAGGTTGCGGAAGGACAGCGCGGCCGTGTCCTCGCCGTCCACGAGCACCACGAGCACGTGCCCGCCTTCC
>JACCUO010000331.1 GCA_013811765.1 Thermoleophilaceae bacterium
ATCGCGCTCGGGGGTTCCTCCTACGCGGTCAGCCGGATCGACGGGGAGCAGCTTAAGAACCGCACTGTGGCGGGCAAGAAGCTCAAGCGCGACACGCTGGGGGGAGTGACGATCAAGGAGTCGCGGCTGGGCAAGGTGCGGCGAGCGCGCCGCGCGGACCGTGCCGACACGCTTCAAGGGTTCGTTCCAGGGCAGTTCAAGCTCAGATGCCCACCGGATACGAAGTATGTGTCCGGAGTCTGCATCGAGCGTAACCCGCGGCCCCCTGCCCCGTACGGAGTCGGTCGAGTGGAGTGTGATTCGGATAACAGGCGGCTGGCGAGCTATCAGGAGCTCGCCGAAATTGTGGATGACTCCGATATCCCCTTCGCCCCTGGCGGGGAGCTCGCCGCCGAGGTCTACCCGCCGAGCTCGGGAGACACCCCGAACGCGCTCGTCGTTACGACAGTGGGCGGCGGCGTCAGCACAACGCCCGACACCTTCGCCGGGCGCAGGGCATTCCGCTGCGTGGCCTACCCCATAAACTGAGCCACAGACACCGCGCGAGCCGCATACGGAGGCCCGCCGATCTACCGAGCCTCGGCTTCCCCCGCAACCGTCGCCGGCACCAGCTCCACCTCGACCGCCGCATGGTCGCTGAGCTTCTGCGTGAGCCACTCGTCCACGTAGTCACACCTGACGGTCTCGAGCTCCGGCGAGGCGAGGATGCGGTCATAGCGGTGAGGCATCCCGCGCGGAATGCACGACACCGCGAACGGAGTCCCTGCCTCGTGCCGTTCGCGGTATACGTCCCGCAGGACCGGATGCTCGAGCACCGCCCGCTCCGCGGCCTCCCACTCCTCCCGCAGGTTGGGGTGGCCGGCGGTCCAGACCTCCAGTCCTTCGTCATCCTCGGCGTGCGGGGCCTTGAAGTCCCCGCACAAGATCCGCGGCCGATCCGAGTACTCGTCGATGCGCCGGCGGATCGCCTCGAAGTGGTGCATCTTGATCACGCCCAGAGCCTCCCCAAGGGGCAGCTCGGCGTTGTGGACATCGACCGCCTGCGCCCCGGCCACGCTCACGCTGGCGGCGACGTATAGCTCCGGGAAGGCGGTGGCCGCCCGCTTCGGATCCTCGAAGCTGAGTCCAGGCAGCGCTTCGATCGGGTGCAGCGCCGCAGTCAGGTTGAAGTACCTGCGCAGGATCGGCGGGGCCATCTCCGGATATGGCGCTTCGACCAGTTCCAAGGCGCTGACGAACGAGTAACCCGCCCCCGTCAGGCTCTCACTCCAGTTCGGATAGTTCCCCTTCGACACCCCTTGGAGGGCGAGCACGTCCGGGGCCCGGCCGAGCACCGCCTCGATCTGCTCGAGACCGACGGCGCCAAGCCGTCCGCCGATGTTCCAGGAGAGGATCCTCATTCCGCAGCCACCGGGTCCGCGGTCAGCTGTTCGGAGAGGTCCCACAGCTCCTTGCGGGCGTCCCGGTCGTTTGCCTGGGGGTGGGCGCCCGACTCGTGCAGCCCGTTGAAGTACCTACCCGAGACGCCGTCGAGAGCCGGGTCGGTCACCAGCCGCACCGTGGCCTCCACGCCCTCCTCGACCGACGTCCGCGGGACACCGAAGTAATCGCGCACCATCTTCGTGTCCATCAGGGTGGCAGGGTGCAGGGCGTTCACGGTCACGAGCGCTTCGTTGAGGTGCTCTCCCAGGGTGAACGTGAAGCTGACCTGCGCGAGCTTGCTCTGGCAGTAGGCCCGCATCGGGTCATAGCCGCGCTCCATCATCGGGTCCTCGAAGTCGATCGGCGTCTGCCCGACCGAGGTCACGTTCACGACCCGCGCCGGGGCGGAGCGCTCGAGCAGATGAAACAGCTTCTTCGTGAGCAGGAAGTGTGAGAGGTAGTTGACCGCGAAATGCAGTTCGAAGCCGTCCTTCGTCACGGTGCGCGGGGGCCCGGCGATGCCGGCGTTGTTCACGAGCGCATGGAGGGCGTCCGTGGTGGCCTTCGTCTGCTCGGCGAGCCCGCGCACCGCCGCAAGCGAGGAGAGGTCGGCGATCAGCACCTCCAGGCGGTCGTTCCCCGTTGACTCCGCGATCGCCCGGCGGGTGTCCTCGGCCTTCTTCTCGTCGCGGCCGTGCAGCAGCACGCGCGCGCCCAGCCGCGCCAGCTCGCGGGCCACCTCGCGGCCGAGGCCGTCGGTGGCTCCGGTAACGAGGATCGTCTGTTCGGCGATCGGCCACATGGTGGATTTTCCTACCGCCTTCCCGCCAAAGGGAGCGCCGTGAGCCGGCGTGGAGGAGGAATCGATCGCGACCCTACCAGCAGGTCGAACCCCCTCGAGAAATGGAGCGCCGCCGCTTCGCCACGCCCGCTCCACTTTGAGTTATGGTCGCGAGCATGGGAGAGCGCACCGGATACCAGCCCGGCACATTCTCGTGGGCAGACGTCACGACAACCGACCAGGAGGGGGCAAAGGCCTTCTACAGCGGGCTGTTCGGCTGGGAGGCCGATGACAGGCAGGTCGGGGACGGGGTCTACTACTCGATGATGCAGGTGGACGGCAAGGACGTGGCGGCCATCGCGCCCCAGCCTCCGCAACAGCGCGAGGCGGGCATCCCGCCCCTGTGGAACGCCTACATCTCGGTCGAGAGTGCGGACGAGGCCGCGGACAAGGCCAAGGGGCTCGGCGCCAAGGTGCACGCGCAGGCATTCGACGTGATGGAGGCGGGGCGGATGGCCGTGATCGGTGATCCCCAGGGCGCGTTCTTCATGGTCTGGGAGCCACGCGATCACTTCGGCGCCGCGCTCGTCAACGGGCCCGGGCTGCTCTCCTGGAACGAGCTGTCCTCTCCGGACCCTGACGCCTCGGCGAAGTTCTACCGCGGCCTCTTCGGCTGGAATGTGGCGCCTTTCAAGGGTGAGGAGACCTACAACGCCATCAAGAACGGTGACGCCTACAACGGCGGGATCCGCAAGCTCGACCGCGAGGGCATACCGC
>JACCUO010000038.1 GCA_013811765.1 Thermoleophilaceae bacterium
CCCCCGATCTCCTCGACCGCCCGCAGTGCCGGGTACACGCCGTTCTCGGAGGCCCCGACCACGGCGGCGCGGGATCCGGGTGGGCCGTCGTCGCCGACGTCCGGCACCACGGCGAGCGCCAGGACTCCCGCGGCTGCGAGCACGAGCACGATGGCTGCGGCGGAGACGGCGGCGCGCACGACTCTGGGAACCGTACGGATGCCGACCAGTCCCCGCGGCGGTGGCGAGCCGTAAGGATGGGACCCTCCGGATCAACTACCCCCAGAAGCGACCGGGCCAGAATGGGAGAACGATGAGCGAACGGACCTTTGATGTGATCGTGATCGGCGCCGGTCCCGCGGGAGAGGTGTGCGCGGGCCGGCTCGCGGAGGGCGGCCTCTCCGTGGCCTTGGTGGAGCCGGAGCTCGTCGGCGGCGAGTGCTCGTTCTACGCGTGCATGCCGTCCAAGGCGCTGCTGCGCCCGGGCGAGGCGCTGGCCGAGGTGCGGCGCATCCCGGGTGCCGCCGAGGCAGTCACGGGCGAGCTCGACGTCCGGGCGGTCCTGTCCCGCCGGGACGAGGTCGTCCACGATTTGGACGACTCCGGGCAGCTTCCCTGGCTCGAGGACCGGGGCATCGAGCTCGTGCGCGAGCATGGGCGGCTGGAGGGCGAGCGCCGCGTGCGGGGCGGTGGGGACGTGCTGCTCGCGAACAGGGCGGTCGTGGTGGCCACCGGCACCGGCGCTCTGATCCCGCCGATCGACGGCCTGCGTGAGGCCAAGCCCTGGACCAACCGGGAGATCACCCTCGCCCGGGAGGTGCCGGCACGGCTGGCGATCCTCGGCGGCGGGGTCGTCGGCGTGGAGATGGCGCAGGCCTGGCGCACCCTGGGGGCACAGGTCACCATCATCGAGGCGATGGATCGCCTGATCGGGCGCGAGGAGCCGTTCGCGAGCGAGGAGGTGGGTGAGTCGCTGCGCGAGCGAGGGGTGGATGTACGGCTCGGCTCGAAGGCGACCGCCGTCGGGCGGGAAGCGGGAGAGGTCACGATCGAGCTCGAGGAGGGGCCGGCGGTCGTGGCCGACGAGCTACTCGTGGCGATCGGGCGCCGTCCCCATACCGATGACCTCGGGGTGGACACGGTGGGCCTCGAGCCCGGGAAGTCGATCGAGGTGGACGACCGGATGCGCGCGAGTGCCGTGGAAGGCGAGTGGCTCTACGCGATCGGCGACGTGAACGGCCGCGCGCTGCTGACCCACATGGGCAAGTATCAGGCCCGCGCCGCGGCGGACGTGATCCTCGGAAAGGAGGCGAGGGTCACCGAGGACGGCCCGGTCTCCCCACGGGTGATCTTCACCGACCCCCAGGTCGCCGCGGTGGGCCACACGCTGCAGAGCGCGCGGGACGCCGGGCTGAACGTGCGAGCCGTCGACAGGATCACATCCGGCAACGCGGGCGGAAGCTTCTACGGGAGAAACGCCGCGGGTACCACCCGGCTTGTGGTGGACGAGGACCGGCGGGTGCTCGCCGGTGCCACCTTCACCGGCGCCGAGGTGGCCGAGTTTGTCCATGCGGCAACGATCGCCGTGGTGGGCGAGGTGCCGCTGGAGCGCCTGTGGCATGCCGTCCCGTCATTTCCCACCCGCAGCGAGGTGTGGCTCGACCTGCTCGAGGAGTACGGGCTGTAGCGATAACCTCAGCCGGGCGAGCAGGACCCCAGCCCGCGCCACCCAGGAGCCGCCTTGGCCTACGAGAAGATCCTCTACGACGTGGCGGACACCGGCGTCGCCACCATCACGCTGGATGACCCGGACACGCGCAACGCGCTCGGGGGCCAGACCCTGGGCGAGCTCATCGCGGCGTTCGGCGCCGCCCGGGACGACGACGAAGTCCGCTGCGTGGTCCTAGCCTCCTCGCACGAGAAGGTCTTTTCCGCGGGTGGGGACCTGGCCGGGTTCACCGCCGATGTCCCGCTCGTGCAAAGGCACCTGGGCACCGAAGCCTTCCCGCGCCTCTTCCGGCTGATCGGCGAGCTTGGCAAGCCCACGCTCTGCGCCGCAAACGGCCACGTGCTGGCCGGAGCGCTCGGGCTTGCGCTGGCCTGCGACCTGATCGTGGCCAAGGAGGGCGCCGGGTTCGGCACGCCGGAGATCGACGTGGGGCTGTTTCCCTTCATGATCATGGCCTTGATCTACCGCAACGTGCCCCGGAAAAGGACGAACGAGATTCTCCTGCTCGGTGAGCGGATGACCGCGCGGGAGGCCTGCGAGGCCGGCTTCGTGAACAAGGTGGTCCCGGCGGAGGGGTTCGAGCCGGCGGTGGCCGAGTGGGCGGGCAGGCTGGCCGCGAAGTCCCCGCTGATGATGCGCCTGGGCAAGGACGCGATGTTTCGCTCGCAGGACATGCCCTTCCTCGACGCGCTCGAGTACCTGCGCCACAACCTCACTCTCGCGCTGTCGACAGACGACGCCGCCGAGGGCGTCAAGGCGTTCTTCGAGAAGCGCGAGCCGGAGTGGAGGAACCGCTGACGCCCTCGCTCGTCGCGCTGCGCTGCCGTACATCCGACCGCTCGCGGGCCGCAGCGCGCGGGGCGGAAGAGCTGGCGCTGCTGGTGGGCAAGCGCCTCGGGTGCGAGCCGCGCCTGATCGGCACCCTCGGCGAGCCGCGCGAGGCGCACTTCACGGAGGACCTGCGCGAATCCCGTGGCTGCCTGCTGGAGGCGGGGGGGCAGGTGGACGACGCCCTGTCCGGTGAGAACCTGCCGGTGCTGCTCGCCGCGGAGTGCTCGATCGCCCTCACAACGGTCCCCACGGCGCTCGCACACCGCCCCGACGCCCGGGTGCTCTGGCTGGACGCCCACGGTGACTTCAACACCCCCGAAACCACCACGAGCGGCTACCTCGGCGGCATGGCCCTCGCCGGGGCCTGCGGGCGCTGGGACGCGGGCCTCGGCGCCGGGGCGGTCGATGTCGGCCGGGTGGCGCTGGCCGGCGTCCGGCAGCTCGACCCCGGAGAGCGTGAGGCGCTCGAGCGCAGCGCCGTGACCGTGATCGGCGCGAGCCCCGTCGAGACGCTGGTGGCCGTGAAGAACGCGCTCGACGGCGCGCCGGTCTACCTGCACATCGACCTCGACGTGCTGGACCCGGAGTCCTTCCCGGCCAGGCTTCCCACGCCGGGAGGCCTGCTGCCCGAGAAGCTCTTCGACATCCTCGAGGCCGTGGCGGGCGACTGCGAGATCGTGGGCCTCGAGGTCACGGGCTTCGAGGCGCCGGAGGACGAGCTCGAGCGCCAGGCTGCTGCCTCGACTGCCCTCCATGTCTTCGAGCCCCTGCTCGACGCGATCCCGGAGGGAGCCCATGTCGGCCACTGAGGCGCGCTCCGGCTCCGCGCTGCGCGTCGAGCGCCCGTGGCGCCGGCGGGGGGTCACGCCCGTCTAGTGCCCGCACTCGCCGTCTACGAGGGACTCGTCAAGCGCTTCGGTGAAGTCGCTGCGGTCGACGGGCTCAGCTTCGAGGTGCCCGAGGGCGCGGTGTTCGGGCTGCTCGGCCCGAACGGCGCCGGGAAGACCACCGCGATCCGTGTCCTCCTCGGGCTGGCCGCGCCAAGCGCCGGATCGACCCGGCTACTGGGGGCCCGCCCCGGCACTCCCGAGTTCACCGCGGCCGTACGCTCGGTTGGTTCGCTGATCGAAGGGCCGGCGCTCTACGGGCGGGCCACGGCGCGCCAGAACATGCGTATCGAGGGCAAAGCGCTCGGCATTCGAGACGGCGCCGCCGAGATCGGCGACCTGCTCGCACTAGTCGGGCTGGCCGGCCGCGCGGACAGCGAGGCCCGGAGCTTCTCGCTCGGCATGAAACAGCGGCTCGGGCTCGCGCTGGCCCTGCTCGGACGGCCGCGCCTCGTTGTGCTGGACGAGCCCACCAACGGGCTCGACCCCGCCGGGATCGTCGAGATCCGCGAGCTGATCCAGCGGCTGCCGGAGCGCGGCACCACCGCCCTCGTCTCCTCACATCTGCTCGGCGAGGTCCAGCTGATGTGCGACCGGGCGGCGATCGTGAGCCACGGCACGATGGTCGCGGAGGGCACGATCTCCGATCTCCTTTCCAGGCAGGGAGGCTCTGACTTCAACGTCGTCCTCTCGCCCGATGGCACCGAGCGGGCCAGGGCGCTGCTCGCGTCCGCCGGCATGATCGTGAGCGGCTCCGACGGAGTGCTCACCGTCACCGGGCCGGGCGTCGAGGGTGTCCAGATCAGCCGGCCGCTCGCGCAGGCCGGGATCTACGTGTCCGAGCTGAGGCGTGTGGAGGCCACCCTCGAGGATGTCTTCCTCTCCCTGACAGGCGCGGAGTCCGATGGCCGCTGAGCTCGAGAAGCTGCGCTCGCTGCCCACGCCTCGGTGGACGCTGATGGTGACGCTCGGTCTCGTCGCGCTCGGCTTCATCGCCGTGGTGGTCAGCGGCTCGGAGAAGGAATCCACCTATCTGGATGCCGCGGAGACGATGGCGGGCCTCGGGACCGTGATCGGCTCGATCGTGCTCGGGGTCTGGATGGCCGGGGTGGAGTACGGCCAAAACACGATGCGCCGCGCGCTCGCGGCCGACCCGCGCCGAGAGCGGCTGCTGGGCGCAAAGCTCGCCTTGGCGATCGGTGGCTCACTGGCGCTCACGGTGGTCGTATGGGCCGCGGCGCTGGTGCTGCTCTCGATCGCCGCATCGGTCAACGGCGCCTCCTCACCGGCCGGGGACATCCTCACGGCGAGCCTCACGTCATTTCTCGCCAACCCGATCTACGCCGCGATCGGGTGCGCGGTGGCGATGCTGGCGCGCAGCATGGCCGGGGGCATGACGGCGATGCTCGCGCTCGTCTTCGTGCTCGACATCCTGCTGGCCGCGCTCCCGATCGGGGACATCAGCCTGGGCTCGGCGCTCGGGGACCTCGGCGGCGCGCTCGAGGGCGAGGAGGGCGAGCACGGCGTCGCTCGCGCGATCCTCGTGACCGCCGTCTGGGTGACCGTGCTCCTGACCGCGGCGTGGGCGCGCTTCACGCGTAGCGACGTGACCTGACAGTGGGTGCTCTCTCCGACTTAAAGGTCCTCGACTTATCGCGCCTGCTTCCGGGCGGGTTTTGCTCGCTCTTGCTTGCTGACTTCGGGGCGCAGGTGCTGAAGGTCGAGGACACCGGTCAGGGCGACTACCTGCGATGGGCCCCGCCGCACTACGAGGGCGCCGAGGAATCTGCCGGCTCGGCTCCCTTCCTCGCCCTCAACCGCAACAAGCGCTCGATCCGCCTGAACCTCAAGGAGGAGGCCGCACGCCGGGTGCTCCTCGCGCTGGTGCGGGAGTCCGATGTCCTGCTCGAGTCCTTCCGGCCTGGGGTGCTCGATCGCCTCGGGGTGGGCTACGAGCGACTGCGCGAGGAGAACCCGCGCCTCGTGTACTGCGCCATCACCGGGTATGGCCAGGACGGTCCGATGCGCGATCGGGCCGGGCACGACATGAACTACGTCGGGCTCGCCGGGCTGCTCGGGCTCACCGGTGAGAGGGACGGTCCGCCGATTCAGCCGGCCGGCCAGATCGGCGACCTCGGCGGGGGCGCGCTGATGGCTGCCTTCGGGATCATGGCTGCGCTGCACGAGCGTGCTCGCTCGGGCGTGGGGCAGTTCGTGGACGTTTCGATGGCCGACGGTGCGCTCTCGTGGCTGAGCCTGGTGGCGGCAAAGCATCTGGCCGGCCACGAGGTCCCCGGCCGTGGCGAGCTCGAGCTGGCGGGGGGCTACCTCTGCTACAGGCCCTACCGGTGCAGCGACGGCTGGGTCACCCTCGGCGCCTTGGAGCCGAAGTTCTGGCTCATGTGGTGTCGCGGGGTAGGGCGAGAGGACCTGATCGAGCGGCAGTTCGATCCGCCGGGATCGGAGGCCCACCGTGAGGTCGAGCGGCTCTTTGCCCAGCGCACGCGGGAGGAGTGGGAGCGGTTCGCCGCGGAGCGCGACTGCTGTCTCGAGCCGGTGCTCGACCTGGACGAGGCGCTCGAGTCGGAGCTCGTGCGCGCGCGGGACATGGTCGTGGAGCTCGACCAGCCCGGCGCCGAGCGCCCGGTGAGACAGCTCGGCGTGCCAATCAAGCTCGGCCGTACTCCCGGCGCGGTGAGCGCCCCCGGGCCGGTTCTCGGCGAGCACACGCGCGAGGTGCTGAGCGGTCTCGGTTACGGCGATGAGGAGATCGGCTCGCTCGAGGATGCGGGTGCGGTGGCCGGCCCCGCCTCCGGGAGCGGGGGATCCTTCATGCCGTAAGACGCGCACGGCCGCGGCAAAGGCAGCCGGAGCTCGCGCACGGCGGGCCCGCGTGCCGGGAGTCCGGGCATGGGCGGACCTTATCGTCGCACCCGTCGGCGCCGTTACAATTGAATTGACTCGTCAGTCAATGAAGGGTCGGCGTCAGGCCGGACGGAGGAGAGACGATGCGCGCGGCGGCAGTTCAGCTGAACTCAACCGAGGACAAGCAGCGCAACCTCGGCACGGCCGACCGCCTCGT
>JACCUO010000071.1 GCA_013811765.1 Thermoleophilaceae bacterium
GCGGTACCCCCTTGCGAACTCCCGCAGGCGGCGCTCGAAGTCGCCCGGGATCAGCGCCACCAGGCCGAGGAGCGCGATCGCCACGGCGGCGATCGCCGCGGGCACGAGCGTGCCGCCGACGGGGTCATCTCCCGGCAGCACCCCCGTTCTCAGCAGCACGCCGAAGATGATCAGCGAGAGCAGGTAGACCGAGTAGAGGAGCACGAGGAACGCCACCATTCGCCAGGCCGAGCGCCGCTGGCTCATGCCCGCCTTGCGCAGGGCCCAGTAGGTGAGCACGATCCCCCCGGCTCCGGCCGCGGAGAAGATGCGAGTGGCCGCGAGTCCGGCCATCGTGATCTGGTAGGAGGCGCGCATGTCGAGTCGCCTGCGGGCCTCGTCCACTCCCGAACCGCCGAGGATTCCCCGAAAGAGGGCGACGTAGGCTGCGAAGGCCGCGAAGTTGAACGCGACCGCGATCGCGATCCAGTACCAGGTGGCCTGCGTCAGACGGTCGAGGCCCTCGTCGATGCCGACCACCTTGGGCAGCACCAGGTAGACCCCGACGACGCCCGCCACGAACACCAGGACGGCGGTGGTCACCCTGCGGCGATCCTGCAGTAGCGCGCCGAGGCCGGAGACCCTCAGGTCCTCGGACTCATCATCGCCAAGCTCGTCATCGTCCGGGGAGTCCGTTGAGGCCGGCTGCAGGCCGGAGTCCGTTCCCCGCCCCTGACGCTGCGCCGGGGACATCAGGCGGCCCCCGGCTCGAGCCGCTGCACCCGCCGCGCGGCGTTCCGGAGGGCGGGACCGGCCGGTGGCGCGGCGCGGCGCACGCCCTCGGCCAGCGCGAACCCGGCGATCAGATCGAGCACGTAATGCTCGCCCAGATAGACGAGCCCGAAGCCCAGCGTTATCGCATAGGCCCATCCCAGCGTGCCCGGCACCCGGCCCACCTCGGAGAGCAGGCGCGCGGCCATCACGGATGTGCCGAAGTGGAGAGACGGCATGGCTGCGAAGGGATTGCCTTCCAGCGAATCGTAGAGCGGGCGCCACAACCGTTTCCAGACCTTCTCACCGGACTCGACCATCAGTCGCCGCACTGGTTCCATCCGTCCTCTTTCAGCGGCCCACCAGGGGGGAGCGGTCGGGACCGCCCAGTAGCCCACAACGCCGAGGTCGAAGGTGGCGGCCATCAGGCATGCCGCGCGCGGAAAGCGGTCCGGGTGACGCAACAGGATGTAGACGAGCGTGCCGTGGGGCATCACGAACCAGCTCCAGTGCACGCTGGAGAGCGCGAGATCGTGGGGGCGGAGCGCCCCCGGCTCGCTCAACGCTCGCTGGAGCCTAAGCGTGGGCATCTCCCCGAGGCCGAGCACGCGGTCGGCGCGGATCGGATACTCCACACGGGTGCGTTGCAGGAGACGGTCGGGGTCGTCGTCGGGCATGTCGTAAGTGGCGTAATAGGCCCACATCTGGAGCGCGTAGATGCCGGCGTCGCGCATCCGGCTGCGTGGAGTGGCAAGCGCCAACGCGACCGGCGCCTGGAAGCTCAGGGCGGAGACCACGGGTGGCGGGAGGCGCAAACGGTGGCGCAGGAGGGGCGTGGCCACGCCGACGGCCACAGCGCCCCAGGAGAGAAGACGGAGGGGGCGCGAGCTTCGCAAGGGAGAGAGGGTAGTGACCCTTCACGCCAGCGGCTAGCTTTCCGCCTCGTGGAACGGCGGGTGACCATGGGGCTGATGTTCTATCCGCGGGGGGGTTCGGCCCAGGTGATCCGTTATCTCGCTGCGGCCCTGAGCCGGACGGGGTGGTCGGCGGATGTGGTGTGCGGATCGCTCGGCGAGCCTGGCGACCGCCGGCACGCGGAGACCTTCTTCTCGGGCCTCGAGGTCTCCGCCGCCGATTACGGCCCGGCGATCGACGCTTGGAAGCAGGGTCGCGACCCGATCGCCGAGCCGGTCCCGATGCATCCCTCCTACGAGGATCGCCCCGACGTGCCAGACCGGGTGTTCGCGGCCGTCGCCCCGGAGCTCGAAACCCACCTGGCGCGCGCCTGGGAGCGACTGCTGGCGCGCACCGCAGCCGACCCCCCCGACGTGCTCGACCTCGGGCACCTGACCCCCATGCACGAGGCCGCCGCTCGCGTGCTCCCGCGAACACCGCTCGTCACCCACCTGCACGGCACCGAACTGAAGCTGATCGACCGGGTGGCTCGGCTGACCGCCATCGCGCGTTGCCTGGGCACCGACCTCGCCGGAATGGCGAGCCGCGCGGAGGAGGGGGCGCTCCAGGCGGCCGACGAGCTGCCGGCCGGGGCCGGCCTCGATCGACCCGCGCGCGAGCTTTACTCGGGCACGCGCTGGGCCCAGTGGCGCCACGCTGAGCACTGGGTCACCGAGATGCGTCGATGGGCCGCGCGCAGCGACCGTCTATCGGTGACCTCCCCGAACGATCTCGACGAGGCCGGCCGCCTGCTCGGGATTCCGCGCGACAAGGTCGACTGGATCCCGAACGGAGTCGACCTCGCGAGCTTTGACCGCAGCGAGGTGAGCGCCGGGGAACGCCTTGCGCGCTGGCGCAAGTGGCTGGTCGAGGAGCCGCTCGGCTGGAGGGAGGGCGGCGAGCCGGGCAGCGTCGGCTACTCCGAGGCGGACCTCGAGCGTTTCGTCGATCCCGTTTCTGGCGAACCGGCGCCGGTCCTGCTGTTCGTGGGTCGCTTCACCGAGGTCAAGCGCGTCCCCCTACTCGTGCGCGCATACGCTCGCGCGCGTGAACACTTTGTCCGACGCGCCCCGCTGGTCATCTGGGGGGGCTTTCCGGGCGAGTGGGAGGGCGAGCATGCCCACACCGTGGTCGAGCGGGAGGGGATCGAGGACGTCTTCT
>JACCUO010000080.1 GCA_013811765.1 Thermoleophilaceae bacterium
TCCCCGAGCGCACGCTCGAGTCGGTGCGGCGCAACAGGGTGGGCATCAAGGGGCCGACCACGACCCCGGTCGGCTCCGGCTTTCGCTCGGTGAACGTGCTGCTGCGCAAGGAGCTGGACCTCTACGCATGCATCCGGCCCTGCAAGGCCTACGAGGGTGTGCGCACACGCTTCCCCGACACCGACATCGTGATCGTGCGCGAGAACACCGAGGACCTCTACGCGGGAATCGAGTTCGAGATCGGCACGGCCGACTACGCCACGCTGCGTGCCACCCTGGCAGACCTCGGCCAGGTCGTCCGCGAGGACTCCGGCATATCGATCAAGCCGATCTCGGTGTTCGGCTCCGAGCGGATCGTCGAAGCGGCGTTCAGCTACGCGAAGGCAAACGGCCGCAGCAAGGTGACGGCCGCCCACAAGGCCAACATCATGAAGTTCTCCGACGGCCTCTTCCTCGAGACCGCGCGCAGGGTGGCCGAGCGCCATCCGGAGATCGAGTTCGAGGACCGGATCATCGACAACCTCTGCAACCAGCTCGTCTCCCGGCCCGAGGAGTACGACGTGATCGTGCTCCCGAACCTTTACGGAGACATCGTCTCCGACCTCGCCGCCGGGATGATCGGCGGTCTCGGGGTTGCGCCCGGGGGAAACATCGGCACCGCGGCGGCGATGTTCGAGGCCACCCACGGCTCGGCGCCCAAGTACAAGGGCCAGAACAAGGTCAACCCGATGGCGCTGATGCTCTCCGGGGTGCTCATGCTCAAGCACCTCGGCGAGAGCGAGGCGGCCGACCGGTTGGAGAATGCGATCGCCGCGGTGATCCGGCGGGGCGAGAAGGTGACCTACGACCTCAAGCCCACCCGCGAGGATCCGAGCGCCGTCGGCACCTCCGAGTTCGCCGACGCCGTGATTGAGGCGCTGGGATGATGGCGCCGCCCCGGACCAAGGAGACGAACCCGTGAATGAGCCCCCCGTACGAGTGGCGGTGACCGGCGCGGCCGGTCAGATCGGCTACGCCCTGCTGTTCCGGATTGCCAGCGGTCAGCTGCTCGGCCCAGACACGCCCGTGCACCTGAGCCTGCTGGAGATCCCCGACGCGGTGAAGGCCGCCGAGGGCACCGCGATGGAGCTCGACGACTGCGCCTTCTCTCTGCTGGCGGGCATCGACATCCACGACGACCCCAAGCAGGCCTTCGACGGCGCGAGCCTGTGCCTCCTGGTGGGCGCGCGCCCGCGCTCGAAGGGCATGGAGCGCGCCGATCTGCTGGAGGCAAACGGCGGCATCTTCAAGCCCCAGGGTCAGGCAATCGCCGCGGGCGCCGCGGACGACGTCAAGGTCCTGGTGGTCGGCAACCCCGCGAACACGAACGCGCTGATCGCGATGTCGAACGCCGACGGCGTTCCCCGCGAGCGGTTCACGGCCATGACCCGGCTCGACCACAACCGCGCAATCGCACAACTGGCGAAGAAGGCCGGGGTCGGCGTGAACGACATCTCGAACATGACGGTCTGGGGCAACCACTCCACGACCCAGTACCCCGACCTGTTCCACGCGAAGGTCAACGGCCGGGTGGCGGCCGAGGTCGTGGACGATCAGGACTGGCTCGAGAACGACTTCATCCCCACCGTGGCAAAGCGCGGGGGTGCGATCATCGAGGCGCGTGGGGCCTCGAGCGCAGCGTCGGCGGCCAACGCGGCGATCGAGCACATGCGGGACTGGGTGCTCGGCACCCCGGAGGGCGACTGGGTATCGATGTCGGTGCCCTCCGACGGCTCCTACGGCGTGGAGGAGGGCCTCATCTCGAGCTTTCCGTGCACCTGTGCCGGCGGCGGGTGGATGGTCGTAGCGGACCTCACCATCGACGACTTCTCCCGCGGGAGGATCGACGCCTCAGCCGCCGAGCTGGCGGAGGAGCGGGACGCGGTCAGAGGACTGGGCCTGATCTGAGGGCACCGCACCGCACCGATGTTCTCAGGCAGGGTGCCAGCCCTTGCCGTCCTTGCGGATCTTTCCCTCGCCCTGAAGGGTGGGCATGACGCGGTAGAGGTAGTTGGCCTGGATGCCCATGGCGTCCGCCAGCTCCGGGATCGTGATCCCGGGACGCGCGCTCACGATCTCATGGGCCTGCGCCGCTCGTTTTCCGCTGCCTCGCGGCCTGCCGCGCGGCGCCCCGGTTGCCTTGCCCCGGCGGCGGCGAGGACCGCGGCTTGGCCGGCCGGCGCTCTTAGCCCCGGGGCTCCCACCGCCCACACCTGCGAGTGCCGCCGCTGCTTTCTCCAGGCGGCCGTACTCGTCCACCAGCGGGCGGAGCTCGCGCAGGCGAGTGTCGATTTCCTTGCGTTTCTCATCCAAGAAGTCAGTCAACGGACATCCTCGCAATAGGTATTAAAGGCACAGACTTACAGGCACAAGGTTACACACTGCGGCCGTCGTGCCGCGAGGGGGGCGAGTCTGACTGCCGCTCGACGAGCTTCCTGAGCTTGTCGAGCGACCTGTCCAGCTCCCCGGTCGTGACCCGGGCGACCATCGGCCCGGCGATCCTCCCAAGCGGGCCACCGGGCAAGTCGTACTCGTTTGCGTATGAAAAATGGGTGCCCGTCCCGCTCGGCTCGAGCTCGTAGGTCACGCTGGCCTTCGAGCGGACCGGACCTCGGCCCGTCCACACCACCCGCCGCGCGCGGTCGCTCTGGACCACAGTCCAGTCGACCGTGAAGCAACGGCCGGCGAGCTTGAGGCGCTGGGTGAGCTTCGAGCCCTCCTTGAGTGAGCCCGATGGAGCCTTGACTAGCTCTTGATGGATGGTGACCCAGTCCTTCAGACGATTGGCGTCGGTGACCACGTCATAGATCTCCTCCGGCGCGGCTGCGATATCCATGCTGCGCTCGACCCTCATCGCGCGGCCAGCTCCTCGACAGCCGCCCACTGGGCCAGCGCCCGCTCGACGGCACGATCGAAGCTCAGGGGGCGAAGGCCGTACATCTCCTGAGCCTCCCCTGCATTACGGGGGAGCAGGTCGTGTTCGAGGCTCTCCATGAGGGGGCGCACGAGTTCGATCGGCTGGCCTGTGACCGCGCTCACGAGCGCGCTGGCGGGCGGAGTGAGGGAGAAGCCCAGGGAGATCGGAGTGCGAGAGACCCCCATCAGCTCGGCGATCTGCTCGATCATCGCGCCGTAGCTGATCACGTCGGGTCCCGCGATGTCGAGCGAGCGCCCCGCGGTGGCGGCCACCTGCGGCGTCCGGGCGAGGAACTCGATTGCGTCCCGCTCGGCGATCGGCTGGGTGCGGTTCGTGCGCCAGGCGGGCAGAGGCAGCAGCCGCAAGCGCTCGACGAGGCGCACGAGCACGCGAAATGACGAGGACCCTGCCCCGATCAGGATCGAGGCGCGCAGCGCCGTGGCCTCCGGCATGGACTCGAGGAGGATCTGCTCGACCTCGATGCGGGAAGCGATGTGGGGCGAGGGTCGTCCACCGACCGGGGTGATCCCCCCCAGGTAGATCACGCGCTCCACGCCGGCGGCGCAGGCGGCCGCGGCGAAGTTCTCGGCCGCGCGCCGGTCCCGGCCGGCGAACCCCGTGCGGCCGCCGGAGGATGCGGCCTCCATCGAGTGCACGAGGTAGTAGGCGACCTCGCAGCCTTCCAGAGCAACTCGCAATCCCTCACCACTCACGAGGTCCCCGGCCACCACCTGAACCCCCTCGCGGGCCCCGAGACGGGACGGGTCGCGTGCCAGGGCGCGCACGGCGCGACCCTCTTCGAGCAGCCGGCCGACGAGTTTGCCACCCACGTATCCCGTCGCGCCTGTGACCAGCTCCATGGATTCCAGGTTATTCACCCCCATGGAAAGGACGCACGGAGCGGGACAGAACAGGGACAGCCCGCAATTACCGGAGAAACGAAAATCCAGCCAATTGCGGGAACGCACCCGACGGGATCTGGGCGGGTGGTGCACGATGCCCGCCGGAGTCGAGATCGAACAAGGGAGAGACGACGCACGACATGGCCCCCCGCAAGCAGAAGCGCGCAAAGTGCGAAGACTGCTTCTTTCACCAGAACATGCTCTGCGCGCTCGACCTCGGTGAGCCCTGCACCACATTCCGGCCGGCTGACCGCGGCCTGGCCCCCGAACGCCAGCTGGCGTTCACCTTCCGCACCGACCGGACCCGCCTCGCGTACGCCTTCCGTCAGCCCCAGTGATCCAGACCTAGCCGCGCGCAACGGCCTCGGCGGTGGGGGCTAGAGTGCCCACGGATGCGGCTCACCATCCTCGGCAAGTCACCGTCATGGCAGGACACGGGGGGCGCCTGCTCCGGCTACCTGGTGCAGGACGGCGATACCTCCCTCCTGATGGACTGCGGGAACGGGGTCTTCGCCAAGCTGCGCCGGTTCGTGGACTACGTGGACGTGGATGCCGTCGTGCTGTCCCATCTGCACGCCGACCACTTCCTCGACATCGTCCCGTTCTCGTACGCGCTCACCTTCACGCCCCGCCAGCAGCCGGTGCCCGTGGACCGCTGGCCCGGCACCGAGTTTCCAGCCAGGCCGAGGCTCATCTCTCCGCCGGGCGCCCGCCAGGTCTTCCGGCGGGTGGTGGGCGCATGGGGCAACGAGGACCTGGTCGAGAGCGCGTTCGTCCTCGAGGAGTACGCGGCGGATTCCGTTGTCGAGGTCGGCCCGTTACGGATCGCGTTCGGGCGGGTCCCGCACTTCGTGGACACCTACGCGATCTCGGTGCAGTCCTCCGAGGGCGGGGGCAGGCTGGTCTTTGGCGCCGATTCGCGCCCCAGTGCAGAGCTCGTGGAGTTCGCCGCCGGCGCCGACCTCTTCCTGGTGGAGTCCACGCTGCCGCGTCCTGAGCGAACCGGTATCCGCGGTCACCTGACGCCCGAAGAGGCCGGAGCGCACGCTCGCGATGCGGGCGCACGGCGGGTGGTCCTCACCCACATCTCCGACGAGCTCGACGAGGAGGACGCCCGCCGGCGTGCCTCGGATGTCTTCGGGGGCCCTCTGGAAGTGGCCGCCGAGGGGGCCGTTTACGAGATCTGAGCGGCGCCGCCTCCCCCGGTGAATGGTGTCTTCGCACCCTGGGTACGCTTCAGCGCGTGACCCACGACCGCGACCTCTTCGCGAACTTCGAACGCATGCGGGAGGAGATCGACCAGCTCTTCGGGGACGTCTTTGAACGCACCGGGTTCCGCGGGCCCGGGTTCTCGCCCTCCGTGGACGTGCTCTACCGGGACGATCCGCCGCGGGCGGTCGTGCGGGCGGACCTCGCGGGCATCCTGATCGATGACGTGGCGCTCGAGATACGGGGCCGCCGGCTCCTGATCGCGGGC
The DNA here is from genome assembly GCA_013811765.1 of Thermoleophilaceae bacterium. Taxonomy (GTDB): domain Bacteria; phylum Actinomycetota; class Thermoleophilia; order Solirubrobacterales; family Thermoleophilaceae; genus JAAYBF01. Next base: position 5,336 of record JACCUO010000080.1, read on the forward strand.
GAGCGGCGTGCCGAGCAGGTCGAGGGGTGCCTGTACCAACAGATCGAGATCGAACACGGTCCATTTCGCCGAACCGTGGAGCTGGGGGCCGATGTGATCGCCGAGGAGGCCAAGGCGGGCTATGAGGACGGCATCCTCGTGGTGGAAGTGCCGCTGACCCCTCGCGACGAGACCGTGCGGCGCGTGCCGATCGAGGGGGGAGGGGAGGGGTGATCGAGATCCCTCCCGGCGAAGGGGAGCTGCAGGAGGTTCTCGTGCAGACCGGCCTGCCCGATGCCCTCCCCGTGCTGCCGCTGAAGGACAGCGTGGCCTTTCCTGACACCCTCACTCCGCTCGCCGTCGGCCAGGAGCACTCGGTCAAGCTCGTGAACGATGTGCTCGCGGGCAACCGGATGCTGGTGATGGTGGCCTCGCGCAATGGTGAGATCGAGCAGCCCGCCCCCGAGGAGCTCTATGAGGTCGGGGTGGCGGGCACCGTGGCCCGGATGGTCAAGGTACCCGACGGCACCCTGCGCATTCTCGTCCACGGCGCGCAGCGGGTCCGGCTAGGGGAGTTCATCCAGCAGCAGCCCTACCTGGTGGCGCGCGTGGAGGAGGCCCCCGATGTCGTCTCGCCCTCCCCCGAGCTCGAGGGGCTCTTCCGCAACGTGCAGAGCACGTTCTCGCAAATCATCGAAACCGTCCCCTACCTGCCGGAGCAGCTGCAGGTCGCGGTGACCAACCTCGAGGATCCCGCCGAGCTCGCGCACATGATCGCCGGCGCGCTGCGGATCAAGACCGAGGAGCGTCAAGAGCTGCTCGAGGAGCTGAGCGTGGCCAAGCGGCTGCGCCGCCTCTCGGAGCTGCTCGCGCGCGAGCTGGAGCTGATCTCGATCGGTTCGAAGATCCAGTCACAGGTCGAGTCCGAGATGGAGAAGGGCCAGCGCGAGTTCTTCCTGCGACAGCAGCTCAAGGCGATCCAGGAGGAGCTCGGCGAGGTGGACGAACAGCAGGCCGAGGCCGCGGAGCTACGCGAGCAGGTGGAGGAGGCGGGGCTTCCCGAGCACGCGCTGAAGCAGGCGGAGCGGGAGCTGCAGCGCTTCGAGCGCCTGCCTCCGCAGTCGGCCGAGCACGGTGTGATCCGTTCCTACCTCGAGTGGATCGTGTCGCTGCCGTGGTCGAAGTCGACCGAGGATCACCTCGACCTGAAGAAGGCCCGCAAGACGCTCGACCGTGACCACTACGACATGGAGAAGGTGAAGGACCGCATCCTCGAGTTCCTCGCCGTCCGCAAGCTAAAGCCCGATGCGCGCAGCTCCATCCTCTGCTTTGTCGGCCCGCCGGGTGTGGGCAAGACCTCCCTCGGCAAGTCGATCGCCGCCTCCATGGGCCGGGAGTTCGAGCGCATCTCCGTCGGAGGAGTGCGCGACGAGTCGGAGATTCGCGGGCACCGCCGCACCTACATCGGAGCGATGCCGGGCACGATCATCCGATCGATCCGCGACGCCGGCTCCAGCAACCCGGTGCTGATGATCGACGAGATCGACAAGATGGGCACCGACTTCCGCGGCGATCCGTCGAGCGCGATGCTCGAGGTGCTCGACCCGGAGCAGAACGAAAGCTTTCGCGACCACTACCTCGACCTGCCGTTCGACCTCTCGCGCGTCCTCTTCATCACGACGGCAAACCAGCTCGAGCCGATCCCGCCACCCCTGCGTGACCGGATGGAGGTGATCGATCTCGCGGGCTACACCGAGGAGGAGAAGCTCGAGATCGCGAAGCGCTACCTCGTGCCCCGCCAGATCGAGCACAACGGCCTGGTCCCCTCGAAGATCGAGTTCACCGATGATGCGCTGAGGCTGCTGGTCGAGGGCTACACCCGGGAGGCAGGGGTGCGCAACCTCGAGCGCGAGATCGGCGCGGCCTGCCGCAAGGTGGCGCGCGAGTATGCCGAGGGCACCCGCAAGTCCAAGCGGACCGTGCGGCCCAAGCAGGTCACCGAACTGCTCGGCAGGCGCCGGGTTCAGCCGGAGGTGGGGCGCCGAACCGGCGAGCCGGGTGTAGCCACAGGCCTTGCCTGGACGCCCGCGGGCGGGGACGTGCTGTTCGTGGAGGCCACCGCCTTTCCCGGCGAGGGCAAGCTCCAGATCACGGGGCAACTCGGCGACGTGATGAAGGAGTCGGCCGCCGCGGCGCTCTCGTACATCAAGCGCAACGTCGCGTCCTTGGGCGACGGCGTTCCCGAAGACTTCTTCCGCGTCAACGACATCCATCTGCACGTGCCGGCCGGCGCGATCCCCAAGGACGGCCCGAGCGCCGGAATCACGATGGCCACTGCGCTTGCATCCCTCACGAGCGGGCGTCCCGTGCGCTCCGATACCGCGATGACCGGTGAGGTCACTCTCACGGGCCTCGTCCTCCCGATCGGCGGCCTCAAGGAGAAGTCGCTGGCCGCTCAACGTGCCGAGATCAAGCGGGTGATCGCCCCCCGGCGCAACGAGGACGACCTGGAGGACTTCCCGCCGAACCTCCTGAAGGCGATGAAGTTCGTCTTCGTGGACACCGTCGACGAGGTGCTCTCAGCCGCCCTCGAGCCCGAGCGCCGACGGGCCGCGGGCCGTGGCGAGAGTGGCGCGAAGGGGCGGGGCCGTGTGGCGGCGGTAGCTTCGGGTGTCAGGCCGGCTCGGTCCGGGTAGTGTCTTCCACGTACCCGGAGGGCACAGGCAGGCACCCAGAGCTGGAGGAGAGCCCATGGCAGCGAAAAAGAAGGCCGCGAAAGCCGGAGCCGGAGCAGTCTCGGTGGGCGAAGCCGCCCGCGAGAACCAGTACGTGCAGCGTCTGATCGAGGACGCGGAGCTACGCGACAACCTACGCACGGCGTTCGAGTCGGCGCGAAAGGCCTACAGCCGCGTGAACGGCAAGGGGCCGGCGAAGGCCCTGGACGACAAGAAGGTCCAAAAGGAGCTGAAGCAGGCGGCCACCTCGCTTCGGGGCGCGGCCGACTCGCTGCGCGCAAAGCCCAAGCGCAAGAAGCGCCGCGGGCGGATGCTCATAGTGGTCCTCGTAGGCGCCGGGGTCGCGCTCGGAGTGAACGAGGGTCTGCGTAAGAAGGTTCTCGACGCGCTGTTCGGCGCCGAGGAGGAGTTCGAGTACACCTCGACCACCACCCCGGAGACGAAGGCCGGCGTCGAGCCGGCCAAGGCGTAGGGGCACCCCGCGAAGGCGTAGGGGGACCCCAAAGACGGTCTCGAGGAGGCGCCCTTTAGGGGCGTCTCCTCTCGTTCTTGGGTTGTTCGCCACTCGGGTGCCGCGCCGGGTTAGGCTGGCGTGCACGGTGGCTGAGGGCTCGGGAATCTTCGGGGAGGACTTTGCGGGCGCCTTCAAGCAGTTCCTCGATCAGGCGAATGCGGTGGCACCCAGCAAAGAGGCGCCGTTCACCAAGCGCCTGCGCTCCCATTTCGGGGCCGACCCTTCCACCCTGCCGATCATCGGGCAGGACTTCGACATCACGCGCCACCCGGACCTCCAGATGGCGATCGACACATTCCTGGAGCACGGAGATGGCCGCCCCGTGGAGGTGGTGGGCATCACCGCGCCTCAGTTCCAGATGGACTTCGGTGTGGGCATCTCGCAGCTCCTGGCGCCCGCCAACACTCCGATGGCACTGTCGGAGGGCCCCGTCGAGCACCTGGACATCCCGCTGGAGGAGGGCGAGGTTGCGACCTGCGTCCAGCGCGGCCTCTTCCTTGTCGGCGGCGAGGCGGAGAAGCTTGCCCTGCTGGTGTCGCGCACGAGGCACGGAGGTCTGCGCCTGGAGGTGATGGCCCCCGCTCGAGAGGCCGCCGAGAAGCTGCTCGCCGAGCTCAGGACCACCATGCGCAATCGCAGCCTGTACCGGGGGCGGGTCCTATCGCTCTCGCAGAGCTCGATGGGCCAGCTGAGCGTGAACTTCCATCAGCTCCCCGCGATCGACCGCGGGCAGATCGTCCTGCCCGAGGGGCTGCTCGACCGCGTCGAGCGCCACACGATCGGCTTTTCGCGGCACGCGGAGAAGCTGCTCGCGGCCGGTCGTCACCTGAAGCGGGGAATGCTCCTGCACGGCCCGCCCGGCACGGGCAAGACGCTCACGGCGATGTACCTCGCGAGCCTGATGAGCGACCGGACCGTGATGCTCCTCAAGGGCCGGGGCTTCGGCCTGATCGAGCACTCCTGCGCGATGGCGAGGATGCTCGCTCCGTCGATCGTGATCCTCGAGGACGTGGACCTCGTGGCCGAGGAGCGGACCCGGCCCGGGGCGTCCGGTTGCACGCCGCTGCTGTTCGAGCTGCTGAACGAGATGGACGGCCTCGCGGAGGACATGGACGTGATTTTCCTGCTGACCACCAACCGCCCCGATCTGCTCGAGCCCGCGCTCGCGGCCCGGCCCGGCCGCGTGGACCAGGCGATCGAGATACCGCTGCCCGACGAGGGGTGCCGGCGCCGGCTGTTCGAGCTCTACGGCGAAGGCCTGGAGCTACAGCTCGACGACATGGAGCCCTTCATCCGGCGCACCGAGGGCGCCAGCGGAGCGTTCATCCGGGAGCTCCTGCGCAAGTCCGCCGTCATCGCCGCCGACGAGAGCGACGGCCTGGTGGTCACGGACAAGCACCTCTCGGATGCGATACGCGAGCTGATAGTCGAGGGCGGAGATCTGACCAAGAGCCTGCTCGGCGCCCGGACGACGATGGGGTTCTCCTCGGGTTAGTCCTTCGGGCTTTTCCACGGTGCCGCCAGCCGCCGTTCCAGCTCGGTGCCCAGGACGTCTATCGCCACGCGCG
>JACCUO010000108.1 GCA_013811765.1 Thermoleophilaceae bacterium
CCACCTATCAGGTGACTTCCGGCACCGTACGCAGCGCGCGTGTGCTCGTGAATGTGCGCATCAGGATGAGCCTGAGGGTCAGCGACTCCACACCGCGCGCGGGCCAGATCGTGCGCTTCAAGGGCAGGGCCTGCCCGAAGCACAATGGGCTCGCGGTGCGGATTCAGCGCAGGATAGGCACGGGTAGCTTCCGCACTGTGCGCAGCACGACGCTCAAGCCCTCCACGAGGGGTTGCTCGGCCTACAGCAGGCGCCTCCGCGTCTCCCGCGACGCCACCTACCGCGTCACGGCCGATGACGCCAACCACGCAAGGGGCTTCAGCCGCTCCCGCTTCCTGAACGTCCACTAGCGGGCCGCGGGCGGCGGGCACGCGCGGTGCGTGCCCGCCGTTCGCGTTCCTCAGGCCTACGAAGGCGATCCGGCCGATGCCTTGGCGCGCCTGGCCAGCTTCACGCGTGAGCCCTTGTCGAGCTCCACCTTGCGCAGCCGCACCGCGGCGGGCGTGACCTCCACGCACTCGTCTTCACGGAGGAACTCCAGCGCCTGGTCGAGCGACAGCTTGCGCGCGGGCACGAGGCGGATGAGGACGTCCGCGTTGGAGGAGCGGATGTTGGTCAGGTGCTTTTCCTTTACGGCGTTCACGTCCAGGTCGTCGGGGCGGGCGTTCTCGCCCACGATCATCCCCTCGTAGACGTCTTCGCCGGGACTCACGAAGAGCGTGCCGCGCTCCTGGAGCCCGAACAGGGCAAACCCCGCCGTCTGGCCCTGGCGGTCGGCCACCAGCGCCCCGGTCGGGCGCGTGCGAACCTCGCCCGCCCACGGCTCCCAGCCGTCGAAGACGTGGTGCAGGATCCCGGTCCCGCGCGTCTCGGTGAGGAACTCGGTGCGAAAGCCGATCAGGGCGCGGGCGGGCACCAGGTACTCCATCCGCACCCAGCCCGTGCCGTGATTGACCATCTGCTCGAGGCGCCCCTTGCGCAGGGCGAGCAGCTGGGTGATCACGCCCACGTAGTCCTCGGGCACGTCGATCGACAGCCGCTCGACCGGCTCGTGCACCTTCTCCCCGATCTCGCGGGTGAGCACCTGGGGCTGGCCCACGGTCAGCTCGAACCCCTCGCGGCGCATGAGCTCGACGAGCACCGCGAGCTGGAGCTCACCGCGGCCCTGGACCTCCCAGGCATCCGGGCGCTCGGTGTCGAGCACGCGGATCGAGACGTTGCCCACGAGCTCCTGGTCGAGTCGCGCCTTGAGCTGTCGCGCCGTGAGCTTCGAGCCATGCCGGCCCGCCAGCGGAGACGTGTTGATGCCGATCACGACCGACAGCGACGGCTCGTCGACGGTGATCACCGGCAGCGCGCGGGGCTCGTCGGGATCGGCCAGCGTCTCGCCTATCGTCACGTCGGCAAGCCCCGCCACCGCGATCAGCTCACCGGGGCCGGCCTCGGCGGCCTCGACGCGGTCGAGGGCGTCGGTCACGTACAGCTCGCTGACGGTCACCCGCTCGACGCGCCCGTCGGCGCGGCACCACGCGATCTGCTGTCCGTTGCGGATCGTGCCGTGGCGCACGCGGCAGAGGGCGAGGCGGCCGACGTAGGGCGAGGCGTCGAGGTTCGTCACGTGGGCCTGCAGGGGGTGGCCGGGGTCGTGCTCCGGGGCGGGAATGCGCTCGAGCAGGAGGTCCATCAGCGGGGCGAGGTCCGTGCCCTCGGCGCCCTCCTCGAGCGACGCCCACCCGGCCCGGGCGTTGGTGTAGACGATCGGGAACTCGATCTGCTCCTCGTCGGCGTCCAGGTCGAGGAAGAGCTGGTAGACCTCGTCGACCACCTCGGCGATGCGCGCGTCGGGGCGGTCGACCTTGTTGATCACGAGGATCACCGGCAGGCGCGACTCGAGCGCCTTGCGCAGCACGAAGCGCGTCTGCGGCAGGGGGCCTTCGGAGGCGTCGACGAGCAGCAGCACCCCGTCGACCATCGTCAGCCCCCGCTCCACCTCGCCGCCGAAGTCCGAGTGGCCCGGGGTGTCGACGATGTTGAGCTTCACGTCGCCGTAGCGCACGGCGGTGTTCTTCGCGAGGATCGTGATGCCCTTCTCGCGCTCGAGGTCCATCGAGTCCATCACGCGCTCGTTCACGTCCTGGCCGGTGCGAAAGGCGCCCGACTGCCACAGCATCGCGTCCACAAGGGTCGTCTTGCCATGGTCGACGTGGGCGACGATCGCGACGTTTCGGATGTCCTCGCGGCGGGCCACGCGACGGGGGATGGTAAGCGGCGGCGCGTCGCGGTCGCGCTCTCGCCCCGGTTTGGTTCATCCGGGAAGGCCCCACATCCACGGCAGACGACAAGGGAGGCAAAGCAATGCGCAGGATTTCGCCTCACCTTCATCGCGGCGGTTCTGGTAGGACTGGTCGCGGCACGCTGATCGGCGGCAAGGGCGACGACGTCTTCAACGGCGACGCTTTCGGCCCTCCGGGCGCGCCTTCCCACGACGTCTGCAACGGGCAGCAGGGGACGGACCTCGCCTTCCCCGGGACCTGCGAGCGCGAGAACCAGATGGAGGGCGCCTTCGAGGAGCCAGGAGCCTGAGGGTCCCGCGCGGCCTCAGCCCCTGAGCGAGACGAGCCCCGTCCGAGCACTCGGGCGGGGCTCGGTCGCCTCGGGCAGGCCGCCTGCTACGGTTTCCTGGTCGGGTGACCAGCCTGGTCCCCGAGAGGTTCCGTTCCTTGTAGCGCTCCTAGCGCGTCCGGGGTCGCCGGATCTCCCCGCCGCAAAACATAGGAGCTCGCACAGTGTCTTCGCAGTCCTTCGCCGATCTCGGCGTTTCAAAGCCGGTCGTGGCCGCACTCAGCGCCCGCGGCTTTCACACTCCCTTCGCCGTCCAGGAGCTCGTCATCGCAGACGTGCTTGCCGGCAGGGACGTCCTCGCCCAGTCGCCCACCGGGTCCGGCAAGACCCTGGCCTTCGGCGTGCCGATCGTCGATCTCGTGCCCGCCGAGGCGAGACGCCCCGCGGCGCTCATCCTTGCGCCCACGCGAGAGCTGGCCGGTCAGATCGTGGACGAGCTGCAGGCGGTGGCCAACGCCCGCGCCCTCTCCGTGGCGGTCGTGCACGGCGGCGTGAGCCTCCAGCGCCAGGCAAAGCTTGCGGCGCGGTCACACATCGTGGTGGCCACCCCCGGGCGGCTGGAGGACCTCCTCCAGCGCCGCGACCTGACCCTCAAGCACGTAAAGGTGCTCGTGCTCGACGAGGCCGACCGCATGCTCGACATGGGCTTTAAGCCGCCGGTCGACCGCATCGTGGCCCAGTGTCCGCGCGACCGGCAGACGCTCTTCTTCTCGGCCACGCTCGAGGGAGCCGCCGGGCAGCTGGCAAAGGCCTACACCCGCGATGCGCGAAAGCACGTCCACAAGCCGCGCGCGGAGAGCCAGGCGGACGTCGAGCACCGCTTCGTCCATCTCACCCATGACGGCAAGCTCGGGGCGCTCGTGAGCGAGTTGCGCGACGAGGGTCGCGGCCGCACGCTCGTCTTCGTGCGCACCAAGCGCGGCGCCGACCGGCTCGTGAAGCGCCTGAGCAACGAGAGCCTCACGGCCGTGGCGATGCACGGCAACAAGTCGCAGGCCCAGCGCCAGAAGGCGCTCGCCCGCTTCGAGTCCGGCGCCGT
>JACCUO010000112.1 GCA_013811765.1 Thermoleophilaceae bacterium
TCGCCCAAGACGGTGTAGGGCACCACCGCGACGTAGTAGGCGCCCTCCGCGCGGTCGACCGCCACGCGCTCCTCCAATCCGACCAACTGGCCGTCGCCCGCCACAAAGTCGCCCCGTGTCCCGTCGGGGTTGCGCTTGTATACGTAGAGGTCGAGGTCTGACACCCCAAAGCCACCGACGTCGATCTGCACCGATCCCGGGTTGTTGCGGTAGAAGTCCGCCGGCACAGTGACGTCGAGGCGGAAGAGGTCGCAACCGGAGGGGCCCGATGGGCGCCGATCGGCGCCAAAGCAGCTCTCGCCCTCGTCGGCGGTGTTCGCGGCGCTGCCGGTCCGGGCGATCCCGGTCCAGCCGATGCTCCCGGCGCCGTTGGCGTCGGGGCGGAGCGTGCCGCCCGGCGGGGTGGCCGATTGCGAGATGCCCGCGCCCACGAGCATTGCGAGGGCGATCAGCGCAGACACGCACCCGGTGATTGGTCCCCCGCCCCTCACCAGCCGAACCTACCATTGACGGCAGTGCGCCTGCGGCAGTGAGGTGCGCCGTGCGGCCTATCCCCCTCCGTCCGGCCGGCGCCAGTCGATCGATCCGGCTGTGAGCAGGTGGCTTCCGAGCCGGCGGCCGAGCACCTCCTGCACAGCCCGCGCGCAGTGGAGCAGCTTCTCCAGGTCGACTCCCGTCTCGTAGCCCATCTCATGGAGCATCCAGATCAGGTCCTCGCTCGCCACGTTTCCGGTGGCTCCCTCGGGCACCGGACAGCCGCCGAGCTCCCCGAAGGAGCACTCGAATGACCTCACTCCTGCCTCGAGCGCCGCAAACGCGTTCGCCAGCCCCTGCCCCCGCGTGTTGTGGAAGTGGGCGGTGAGCTGCGCGTCCGGCAACCGCTCGGCTGCGATCCCGAAGAAGTCCCTCACCTGGGAGGGGTTCGCCATCCCGGTGGTGTCCCCGAAGGAGATCTCCTCGCAGCCCGCGTCCAACAGCCGCTCCCCAATCGCGAGCACCCGGTCCGGCGCCACCTCTCCCTCGTAGGGACAGCCGAAGGAGACCGAGATCACACCTTCGCAACGCAGCCCCTCTCCCCGCGCGCGGGCGATCACCCGCTCGAGCCCGGACAGCGACTCCTCCACGGAGCGGTTCAGGTTCTGCCTGTTGTGGGATTCGGAAGCCGACAGGAAGACATTGACCTCCGCGAAATCGTCCCGCAGCTTCAGCGCGACATCGAGGCCCCGCTCGTTGGGGACGAGGACCGACACCGACACCCCGGCAGGGATGTCCGCGCGGCGCAGCACCTCGGGGCCATCGGCCAATTGGGGGATCACATCCGCGCGTACAAAGCTCGTGACTTCGAGCCGGCTCAGGCCGGTGCGGGCGAGCATCTCCACGAGCCGGACCTTCTGATCGGTCGGTATGACCTCGGGCTCGTTCTGAAAGCCGTCGCGGGGTCCGACCTCCCTGATGCTCACGGCCTCGGCCGTCCCCTCGACCCTCATGCGGGAAAGACCCTATCCGTTAGCTTTCGCGCCCCGTGAGCGTTGGCGAGCCCATCCCGATCGTCGGCGGCACCGGCGCGCTCGGCTTCGGGCTCGCGCTACGCCTCGCCGCCGCCGGCCGCGAGGTGGTGATCGGCTCCCGTGACGCCGGCCGGGCCGAAGAGGCCGCTGCCAGGATCCGGGAACAGGTACCCGAGGCCACCGTCCGCGGCGGGCTGAACACGGATGCCGCGCCGCTCGGCCCGATCGTCTTCCTGACGGTGCCGTTCCGGGCCCACTCCGAGAATCTGACGAACCTGAAGGTGGCGCTGAAGGACGGCCAGATACTCGTGGACGCCACCGCCCCCCTGGCCGCCGCGGTCTCGGGCAAGGCCACGCGACTGCTGGGGGTCCCCCAGGGCTCGGCCGCCGAGCAGGCGCAGGAGATGGTCCCCGAAGGCGTGCGTGTGGTGAGCGCCCTGCACACGGTGAGCGCGGCGAGGCTGCGTGAGCTCGACGTGGAGCTCGCCCAGGACGTGCTCGTGACGGGCGACCTCAAGGAGGACAAGCGCAGGGTGGCTGAGCTGATCGCGCTGATCCCCGGACTGCGGCCGGTGAACGCCGGGAGCCTGGAGGCCGCCCGCTTCGTCGAGGGCCTCACGCCGCTCCTGATCGGCGTGAACATCCGCAACAAGGCGCACGCGGGAATCAAGCTGACGGGCCTTCCGGAAGCGCTCTGGTAGCACCTGCGCATGCGCGTGACGCTGCTCTCAGGCGGCACGGGCGGCGCAAAGCTCGCGCGCGGCCTGCTCGACGTGACCGGCGCCGCCGGCCTCACGGTGATCGCCAACACGGGGGACGACACCGAGATCTACGGCGTTCACGTTTCCCCCGACCCCGACCTCATCACCTACTGGCTGGCCGACGCGATCGACGAGCGCGGCTACGGCATCCGCGGCGACAGCTGGGAGGTGATGTCCGCGCTGGAGGCGGCGGGGCGACCCGTCTGGTTCCGGCTGGGCGATCGCGACCTGGCCATGTGCCTGATCCGGACCGAGCTGCTCGGGGCGGGCGAGCGGCTCACCGACGCGCACGCTGCCGTGGTGCGGGCGATGGGAGTCGAGGCTCGAGTGCTGCCGATGACGGACGAACCCGTGCGCACGCGGGTGACGGCACGGGGCCGGGCGCTGCCCTTCCAGGAGTTCATGGTGGCCGAGCGAGCCGTGGGGCCGATCGAAAACGTGGAGTTCGCGGGCGCGGAGGCCGCCCGGCCGACCGCTGAGGTACTCGCCGCGATCGCCACCGCGGACGTGATCGTCATCGGTCCCTCGAATCCTGTGGTGTCGATCGGGCCGATCCTCGCCCTTGCGGGCATGAGGGAGGCGCTTGCCGCGGCGCGGGCGCCGGTGGTGGCGGTGAGCCCGTTCGTGGGGGGCGCGGTGCTCAAGGGCCCGACCGCGCTCTTCTGTGAGCACGCGGGCATCGAGCTCCGCGCCGGGGGACTGCTTGACGCCTACGAGGGGCTGCTTGACGGCATGGTGGCCGACGAGCCGGTGGCAGGGCTTGCCTCCCTGGAGGTGGACACCTTGATGGCCTCCCCCGAGGCACGCCGGAGCCTTGCCACGATGACCCTGGAGTTTGCGGCTTCCCTGGGGCGCCGCAGGCCCACTTCCGGCTGACGCGTCGGCTACAGTCGGCAGACCTGCCGTCCGGAACGATGCGCACGCTCGCCATCCTCCCAATCAAGAGCTTCGGCGCCGCAAAGCAGCGGCTGTCAGGCCTGCTCGGCAGCGGCTCGAGGGAGGCGCTCGCGCAGGCGATGTTCCTCGACGTGCTGGCCTCTCTGCGGCGGGTGCCCGAGATCGATGCCGTGGCGGTGGTCACGGCCAATCCGGAGGCGGAAACGGCGGCCCGCCGCGGCGGCGTGCACCTGCTCTTCGACCGGGAAGAGGCCGGGCAGTCGGCGGCGGTCGGAATCGGTATCCGCCACGCGCTCGAGCTCGGATTCGAGCGTGTCCTGCTCGTCCCTGGCGACACACCGCTGATCGAGGCGGGCGAGATCGCCGGGATGCTCGAGCGGGCGGAGGAGGACGACACCGCGGCCGTGATCGTTCCCGACCGGCACGGGAGCGGCACGAACGCGTTGCTGCTGGCGCCGGCGGATGCGATGGCACCCAGCTTCGGTGAGGGCAGCCTGGAGCGCCATCGCGCGATGGCGCTCGAGGCGGGTCTTGCCCACCGTGTCGAAGCACTCCCCTCGATGCTTCTGGACGTGGACACCCCCGACGATCTCGCGGAGCTCTCGGAGACCCTCGAGGGCCGGCGCGGCCAGGCGTGCATGACACGAGGGGCGCTGCGACAGCT
>JACCUO010000123.1 GCA_013811765.1 Thermoleophilaceae bacterium
GCCCCGAAGGCCGGCGCAGGGGGCGATCCTCCCCCCCTACGAAAGGAGCCGCCCGGGCGGCTCCGATCCCGAGCGCGGGCCCGGCAGGTCGCGCCGCACCGTGCTGGCGGTGGGCGGGACGGCGCTCCTGCTGGCACTTGCCACCTTCGGTGTGCTTCAGCTCACCGGCGGGGACGACGCCAAGACCACGCCTCAGGACAAGGCCTCGCAGGTCCCCGAGGACAAGCCCGCGGACAAGGGCACCAAGGCCGCGCCCAAGTCCACCATCGTGCCTGCCGACGTGACGGTGTCGGTGCTGAACGGCACGACGGTCGGGGGCCTGGCAGCTCAGCTCGGAGACAAGCTGGAGGGCGAGGGCTTCCAGCTCGGCAACGTCACGAACAACACCGACCAGCAGCGAGCCGAGTCCGTCGTGCTCTTTGCGCCTGGTGCAGAGGCCGAGGCCAAGGACGTAGGCAGGCGCCTGAAAATCGACCAGCGCGAGGCAGTCGATCCTGACAGCCAGGCACGCGCCGGCGACGCCTCAGTGGTCGTGATCGCGGGCGCTGACCTGAACAAGTAGGGCGCCGCCCGGCTCAGGCCGGCCGCGACCTCGGCCCGAGCTCCAGTCCCGGCTACGGAAAGAGCCCGGCGTTCCGGTAGGCAGCCGCCGTTTCCTGGAGCAGCCCGGCGTCCATCACGGTCACGACCTGCCCGGCCACCTCCAGCGTGGCTCCGTCGTAGGGGGGGTGCCAGAAGGCCCTGATCCGCCGAGCCAGCCGCTCGGGGGTGTCGTCGGGGCGCACCCGCCGTAGCTCCTCGAACTCCGCACGGGTCACGTAGCGCCCGTCTCCCTGGGGAGTGCGCGGCAGCTCCTCGCCGGCGAGCGCGCGGTCCACAACCGAGCGGAAGGTGGCCAGCAGCCGCTCCTGGCTCTGAAGCGCGAGTGAGAACGCGGTCTCGCGGTCCGGGTCGATCGGGAAGCGGTCGACCTGCACGAGGTCGCCGGTGTCGAACTCCTCGTCCACCTGGTGGGCCGAGACACCCCACTGGTCCCACCCCTCGAGGATCGCCACGTTGTAGCCCCCGATGCCGCGCATGTCGGGCAGCGGGGCAGGGTGGAAGTTGATGCAGCCGAGCCGTGGAAGCTCGATCAGAGGCCGTCTGATCCTCTTCCAGAAGAGAAACGAGAGCACGAGGTCCACCTCGCCGAGCTCGCCGATGCTCGCGTACAGGTCGTCGTCGGTGACCAGTGCCAGCCCGTGGCGCTCGGCGGCGAGGTCGAGCCTCTGCTCGGGAGCCGCCGAGGGGTCCGGCGCCGGCGCCACGACGGCCGGCACCTCCCAGCCACGCTCCAGCAGGTGCTCGAGCGCCCCTACGGCGGAGCGCTTGCTCTTGCCCATGAAGATGGCCCTCACACGAGCTCCTCGTAGAGGGCGAGCGTACGGCGGGCGATGGAGTCCCAGGAGAAGTGCCCCGCGGCCGCCGCCGCGGCGCGCTCGCCGAGGGCAGCCCGCTCGCCCGCGTCGCCTACGAGCTGCCTGAGCGCCTCGCGGAGCGCGGCTGGATCCTCGGGAGGCACGAGCCGCCCCGCGCCGTGTACCTGCCCGATCTCGGAGAACCCCCCGACATCCGAGAGCACCATCGCCTTGCCAAAGGCAAGCGCGGTATACAGAACGCCCGACTGGTCGATCCGGCGATAGGGCAACACGACCACGTCGGCCCGCCGGAAGTAGGCCGGTATCTCGGGGTCGGTCACGAAGCGCTCCACGAACCGCACCGTGCCCCCCGCGGCGGCAGCCGCCCGCTTCAGCGGCTCGATGGGCATCCAGGGCCGGCCGACGACCCAGAGCTCGGCTCCCGCGAGCCCCCGGAAGGCCTCGAGCAGGACGTCGACCCCCTTGTACGGGCGCAGGACGCCAAACCAGAGGATCACCGGGCCCTCGACGGCCGCCAGCTCTGCCGGGAGCGGCTCCTCGTGCGGCTGGCGGGTGAGGTAATCGAAGGCTCCGTGGGGGATCACATGCACGCGCGCCGGGTCGGCGCCGAAGCGCTCGCTCAGCTGGTGGCCGCCGGCGGCGGTGTGCGCTATGAGCGCGTCGGCACGACGGGCCACGAGCCGGGCCGCCAGCTCGCGCAGCCGGCCCTCGCCGCGGCGCAAGACGTTGTGGGAGGTGAACACCGTGGGGCTGTCCCGGGCCAGGAGGAAGGCGTCGAGCGCCTCGAGCGTCAGCCACTGGTAGTGCACGACGTCCGCTTCTTCACCGCGACGGTGGCGGAGCATGTCGGGCACGTGCTCCGCCAGCCGCAGCGCACGCCTCGCGGCCACCGATCGCTCGCGGCTCGTGGTGCGGCGGTAGAACTCCTCGCGCACCGGGAAGCCGTTGGCACTCGGGGTCGGGCCGTAGAGGTACCTGCTGGTGAGAAGCTCGACGTCGGCCCCGGCGCGCACCAGGGCGGCGGCGAGCGAGAAGTCATACGGTGGGCTGTAGGCCGGTGGGTCCACGAGCTGGACGCGCATGGCGGCAGTCTCCCGCACCCGGGTACCTTTC
>JACCUO010000139.1 GCA_013811765.1 Thermoleophilaceae bacterium
GGCTCGCGCTGCACGCCCGGGTCCCCGACGCGGCGCTTCTGGCCACCGCGCTCGCGCCGGCCGCGGCGCTTGCCCTCTGACGCGGGCGGGGCGGGCCCCCTCAGGCGCTCGGCGAGCGTGCCGCGACGAGCAGGTTGTAGAAAACGGCCGGTGGTAACCGCGGCTCCAGCAGGGCGCGGTCGAGGGCCTGGAGGCCGAGGTAGCCGCGGTAGGCGTACTGGTGCCAAATCCACGGAACCTCGGAGGGCTCGGCCGTGGCCTCCAGGGCCCGGTTTGCCCATCCGAAGAGGCTCGCGGCGAGCTCCTCCCCGCTCACCCTGACGCCCTGAAACCCGGCCCTGCGGACGGGCTGAGCGAGGGCGGCGGGGGTGAACGCGTGCACGTCGACGATCCTCTCCAGAGGGCCCTCCTCGGCCACCTGGTGGTGACCGTTGCGCGCCGCCGCGCTCGCTCCCACCAACGCGCGCCACGCCGGGGCCAGTGCGTGCGCCACACGCTTGGGGGCGGTCGCGATCTTGTCGCCGTAAAGAGAGGGCTCGCCACAGAAGGCGATCGCGCCGCCGGGCGCCAGGACGCGCATGAACTCCGCGAACGAGGCGTCCAGGTCGGGCAGGTGGTGAAGTACCGCGTGGCCGAAGACCAGGTCGAAGGAGGCGTCCGGAAAAGGCAGACGAGTGGCCTCGCAGCAGGCCGTGCGGGCATCGATGTCGAGCCGGTGGGCGCTCTCGTCGAGCACATCGAGCATGCCCTGCGAGACATCGGTAGCGGTGTACTCCTCGATCGCGCCGGCCTGACGGAGGTTCAGCCCGAAGTACCCGGTGCCCGCCCCGATCTCGAGCCCGCGGCGGAACGGCCCGAAGCTCTCGCCGAGCGCCTTGCGGAGCTTGCCGGAGACCTGTTTCTGACCGCGCTCACCGAAATCGATCCCCCATTTGACGTCATAGCGGGCGGCCGCGAGATCGTGATAGCGGACGTTGGCCTCGTGGATCTCCTCGGTCGCGCTGGAAGCTGCCATCTGCCCGGAGCGTAGTTGGTGCGCCCGTAGACTCCGCATCCGTTGACCCCCTCCGCCGAGTACGTGCAGCGAGACCAGCCGGAGGGCGTGCCCCCGCTTGCGCTGACCGGCGAGCGGACGCTTCCTGACGTGGCGGAGGAGAACTACTGGTACCGGCGCCATCTCGTGGTGTACGAGTGGATCGCGGCGCGCTGCGCCGGCCTCGACGTGGTGGACCTGGCCTGCGGCGAGGGCTACGGGACGGCAACACTCGCCCGTCGCGCGGCCCGAGCGACCGGCGTGGACGCCAACCCCGAGGCCCATGAGCACGCCCGGCTCAAGTACTCCCAATCCGGCGTGTGCTTCGTGCGCGACCTGGTCGACCGCTTCTCCGAGGAGTGCGACGCGGTCGTCTTCCTCCAGACGGTCGAGCACGTGGATGACCCGCAGAAGGTGCTGAGCCACATCAGGGGCATGCTGCGGCCCGGGGGCACGGCTTACGTGTCCACACCCAACGTCCTCACGCTCGCGCCCCCGGGGGAGGAGCGATCGGGTAACCCGTGGCACGTGCGCGAGTACCGCCACGAGGAGTTCCGCGAGCTTTGCGAGCGCTGCTTTGACGAGGTGGAGCTGCTCGGGCTCTTTCACGCGCGCAAGCTGCGCGTTCACGAGCTGGCGCTCCGCTTGGGATGGGACGAGATCCACGGGCGGCTGGGTCTGACGCGAGCGTTCTACGACCGCTTCATCCCGGCGATCGGCTCGAGCGACTTCTCGCTGCGCCCCGGGCCGCTCGAGCAGGCCCTCGACTTCGTGGCGGTCCTGCGATGAGCAGCGACCGGGGCGCCCTCGCGCTCGTGCTCCACTCTCACATGCCCTACGTCGAGGGGTTCGGCACCTGGCCGTTCGGCGAGGAGTGGCTCTGGGAGGCGGTGGCCACCGTCTACATGCCGCTGCTCGACCTGCTCGAGCAGGCACGCGTGCCGGTGACCGTCGGGCTGACCCCGGTGCTCTGCGACCAGCTCGAGACGCTTCCCGGCGCTGCGGGTGCTCGGCTCCGAGGGTTCCTGGGCGACACCCGCCGGGTCGTGCACGAACGGGACGCGAAGGGGTTCGAGGAGGCGGGCGAGCCGGAGCTCGCCGCGGAGATCCGCCGCGCGGGCGGTGACTATGCCCGAGCGATGGAGCGGCTGGAGGCCTGCGGAGGCGACCTCGTGGGGGCCTTTGCTCGACTGGCCGAGGGCGGTCCCGTCGAGCTGTGGGCCTCCAGCGCCACGCACGCCGTGCTGCCGATGCTCGCCAGCAATCCCGGATTGCGCCTGCAGATCGCCACCGGGGTCACCGCGCACGAGCGCCGGTTCGGGAGTTTCGGCGGAGGCTTCTGGATCCCAGAATGCGCCTACGAGCCTGGCCTCGAGCGCGAACTCGCCGACCGCGGCGCGCGCGCTTTCTGCGTCGATCAGACGAGCCTTTACGGTGAGGGTGCACCCGAGCACCTCGAGCCCGTGATCACGCCGGCGGGAGTCGTGGCGGTGCCGATCGACTGGCTGACGGTCGAGCTGGTCTGGAACGAGAAGACCGGCTACCCCGCCCACCCCTGCTACCGCGACCTCCACCACCGCACGATCCACGACCTGCACCCGTGGAGCTCGGGCGGGAACCCCTACCGGCCCGCCGACGCGCGTGCCCTCGCAGGTGAACACGCGCGCGACTTCGTGCGGCGATGCGTCGAGCGGCTCGATTGCCACGCTCGCGAGCGGGGCCGTCCTGGACTGCTCTGCTGCGCGCTCGACACCGAGCTGCTCGGCCACTGGTGGTATGAGGGACAGATCTGGCTCGCGCGAGTGTTCGAGGAGGCCGGCGCCCAGGGGCTCGACCTCGTGACGGTCTCCGACGGGGTCGAGCGGGTGCCCCTCTCCGAGCGCGAGCTCGCGGCCTCCAGCTGGGGCCAGGGCAAGGACCTGAGTACCTGGGATTCCCCCATGGTCGCGGACCTCGCCTTCGCCGCGCGCGCCGCCGAGTTGCGCACCGTGGCGGCCGCGGCGCTCAGCCG
>JACCUO010000143.1 GCA_013811765.1 Thermoleophilaceae bacterium
GCGCAGCCCGATCGCCGATCGGGCGAGCACCGCACCGACGTGTCTCCCGCGAGCACCGGACTACTCGCCTCCGGCCGGGCTACTATCCTCGGCCTCCCGGGCCGTTAGCTCAGCTGGGAGAGCGCCGCCTCGACAAGGCGGAGGTCGCTGGTTCGAGCCCAGCACGGCCCATCGTCGCGCGCGTCAGGGACGCGCCTGGCGGTGTCATCGGGCGCCTCGTGTGCTGTTCGCACACTTCGGCGACCTCTTCCTTGCCAGCCACGCCCCTGACGCGCGCGCGGCGCGGCGCTCAGCCGGCGAACAGCTCGGCCAGCGCGAGCGAGAACCCTGGAAGGAGCGGCGAGCTCAGCACCGCCGTGCGGTCCAGCTCCAACGCGACGTCGAAGACCGCCGCCTCAGGTGCCGATCGTCTGAATACGAGCACCCCGTCGGCGGCCGTGTCCACCAGCCACAGTTCGCGCAGACCGGCACGCTCGTAGCCGGACTTCTTCGCGCCGATGTCGTATCTCCATGTAGAGGGCGACCGGACCTCCACGGCGAGGTCCGGCATGGGCGATGGAGGACGAGCGTGGCGAGTGGGCGCCCGGCCCTCGGCGTAACACAGGACGTCGGGCGCGTAGACGCTGCCGGAGTCGATAAGAACGTCGAGCGGCACGCTGACCTCGCCACGTTCCGGCCCCCCCTGGGTCCAGACCCAGAGCGCCCCGATCAGTCGGGTATGGATCTGACCGTGCTCAGACGTCGGCTGGTTCACGACGACCTCACCGTCGACGAGGTTCCACGGCCGCCCGTGCTCGGGCACGGGCAGCGCCAGGAACTCCTCGGAGGTCATCGTCTGCGCCAGGGGCATCGTTTGCATCGTATTCCTCCAGCGGGGGGGTCGGCACTCCTTGTCAAGCCTCAGACGCATCGGTTCTCGCCCCCTGTCGGCCGGCTGCCCGTAGGGTGGATGCTCCGATGACCGGCCTGCTCTATGACATCCACGGCAACCTGCTCGCGCTGGAGGCCGTGCTCGAGGACGCGGCCCGCGAAGGCGTGCAATCGAGGCCGGCTTCCTAGCCCGGCCGGGCGGCGGCCGCCAGCCCGTCGAGCTCCTCCTCACTGGTCCACGCCCCCACGGAGGCGCGGACGTAGGGCGTGCCGGGCAGGTGACGGACGAGGATCCCCGCGGCCAGCAGCCGTTGGGACTCGGCTTCGTTGTCCGCAGCCTCCCACGAGACGAGCGTCGAGCGACCCCGCGGAGCCACGTTGAGGCCCGCGGCTGCGAGCCTCTGGGCGAGCTCGTCTGCGAGGGTTGCCCCCCGTGCGTGCACGGTGTCGATCCCGTCCCGCTCCAGAACGTCGAGCGCCGCCAGGGCCCAGGCCGAGCTCTGCGCCGCAGGAAACCCTCCGTCGAAGCGGGCGGCGCCTTCCACGAGGGGAAGCTCGAGTGCACGCAGGGGGTCTGACACCGTGCCGTAGCCGGCGGCGGTGGGGGAGAGGTCCTCGACCCGATCCTCGCGCACGAAGAGATACCCGGTCCCGATCGGCCCGCAGAGCCACTTCTGGCCGGAGGCGGCGTAGTAGTCGCAACCGAGCTCGCGCACCGGGACCGGGATCGCACCGAGTCCCTGGGCGCCGTCAAGGAGCACCGGCGCGCCGCAGGCCGCGAGCGCCGCGGTGTCCGCCACACGGCCGGTGAGCCAGGAGACGTGGGAGCACGCCACAAGGCGCGTACGCGGCCCGACCTCGCCGGCGAGGTCGCCGAAGGGCACCATGCGCACCTCGACTCCTCGGCGCCGACGAGCCAGTCCCAAGGGAGCGAGCAGCCCCGGGTGCTCCTCGTCTGAGGTCAAGATCTCGTCACCCCGCCCGAGATCGAGGCCCGAGATGACCGTGTTCACGCCGTCGGTGGTGGCGCCGGTGAGTGCGACCTCCCACGCCTCGCAGCCGAAGAGGCCGGCGATGCGCACCCGCAGGCGCTCCCCCAGGTCGAGGGCGCGGTCGAACTGCTCCTTGGCGCCACGCCCGTTCTCGAGGGCGTCGCGCAGCTCGGCGCCGGCCGCGTCGGCGGCCGTCCGCGGTACCGGCCCGACCGACCCGGCGTTCAGGTAGGCCAGACGCTCGAGAACGGGAAACTGGGAGCGCAGGTCCACGGGTGGCTGATACTAGGCTTCAGCCGGTGATCCTCGAGCGCTCCATGTCGGACGAGTGGCTGTCCAACAGCTACCTCGTGGCCGATGCCCCGGGCGGCCACGGTGTGATCATCGACTCCGGTGGACCCTCGGCCCCACTACTCGAAGCCGTCGACAGACACGAGCTCACAGTCGAGCACCTCCTCCTGACCCACCACCACCACGACCACGTAGCGGAGAACCACGTATACAAGGAGCGCCTGGGCGTGGAGATTCTCGCCCACCCGCTGGAGGCCGAGCGCCTGATGGACGTTGACCGCGCGATCGAGCCCGGCGAGAGCCTGATCGAGTCCGGCGGCCTGCAGATCGGTGCTCTGCACACCCCCGGGCACACGGCCGGGATGCTCACCTTCGTGGTCAACGGCACCGACGCCTTCACCGGAGACACCCTCTTCAAGGGCTCCGTAGGTGGCGTCAAGGCCGCCGGTGCCACCGGCTTCGCCGATATCAAGTCTTCTGTCATGGACGTGCTGATGGGCCTGCCGAGAGAGACACGGCTGCACCCCGGCCATACCGAGCCCACGACCGTCGGCGAGGAGTGGGAGCAGAACGCCTTCATCCGCATCTGGCGGGGGCTGGACGAGGGGGGAGAAGACCGGTGCACGGTCTGGGACAGGGACGCCACCCTGATCCTGTGGGGCGACGACTACGACGGTGGCCACAAGGCCTGGGTGCGCTGGGAGGAGACCGCGGAGGACGACATCGTCCCCGGGAGCCAGGTGGTTCGCCCGAGCGACTAGATCATCGAATTGGAACCACGCGCCTCGAGCGACCCGCGATCCTGATCGTGCGTGAGCGTGAAACCCCCCGGGCTCGCACGACGGTGAAGTCCGGATGGCGCACGTAGGTAGGCACGTAACGAACCCGCACCGCCCTCACGCCGGAGGCGCCCGCGCGCAGATCGAGCAGGGCTATCAACCCGTCTTGAGAGCCTGCCGGGCAGCACGCTGCAGTCTGGTTGGACAGCAGGTTGCCCTCGCCGAAGACCACCGGCTTGCCGTGGATCCACCGGATCGGCTGGACGACGTGGACGTGCTGGCCGACCACCGCGGTGATGGCCGGCGAGCGGGTGAGAGCGGCAGCCAGCAATCGCTGGCTGCGGGTCGGGGCGTTGCGGTACTCCGCCCCCCAGTGGAGGTTCACGATCACGGCGTGGGCGCCCTGTCGCCGAGCGCGCCGCGCGTCCCGCAGAATCCGTCGGGTGCGGGCCAGGTTGAGGGTCCAGGCGTGGCGGATCGGCTGGCCGTTGGTGAGCGCCGTGTATGCAAGGAAAGCGACCTTCACGCCCTTTGCCTCGAGGATCGTGGGCCGGCGTGCCTCGATGGGCGTCCGGTTGGAGCCGGCGTGGCGCACCCCGGCGCGGTCAAGGACGTCAAGCGTCGTCTTCACGCCGCGCTGACCGGCGTCGAGCGTGTGATTGGAGGCGGTGCTGCACGCATCCCATCCGGCCCCCCGGATGGCAGCGGCAAGCGCGACCGGAGCGCGAAAGCTCGGATACCCCCGCGGCGGGCCGTGGGAAAGCGGGGTCTCGAGATGGCAGAGCGCCAGATCCGCGCCGGCGATCAACGGCCCGATCTCCCTCAGCATCGGTCGGAATTCGTAGCGGCGGCCACCACCGTAGGCGAGCGCCCGCCGGAACACCGGCCCGTGGATCAGAAGGTCGCCGCTGGCAGCGACGGTGA
>JACCUO010000166.1 GCA_013811765.1 Thermoleophilaceae bacterium
ACCGGCGGCACGACCACCGGCGGCGTCACGACCACCGGCGGCGTCACGACCGGCGGCACGACCACCGGCGGCGGCACGACCACCGGCGGCGTCACGACCACCGGCGGCGTCACGGGCGGAAGCGGCGCGGTCGGCTCGATGAAGTTGTTGGTGATCGTCGCCGTGCAGGTCACCGTGCTGGCGCCGGTCTTGCCCGACCCGTTGCACTGATTGATCGTGATCGGCAGCCCGGTGCTTTCCGTGGGGGGAGCGGTGACGGTGCAGGTCAGCGTGCCGCCAGCCCCGCCCGAGTCGTTGCACTGGGAGACGCTCTGCCCACCGGGACCAGCTGTCCCGGTGCGGTCATTGCCCGATGGCGTTGCGACGCAGGTCAGCGTGTTCACGTCACCGGGGCGTTGGCACTGCGTGACCGTCGAATCGCTCGCCGAGCCGGTCGGGTAGCCGGTCAGGTTGTTGGTGACCGTGACCGTGCAGGTCACGGTGCTGGCACCGCCGAGGCCGGCACCGTTGCACTGATCGACGTTCGTGACGGGCGTCGTCGAGGTTGTCGTGCCCCCAGTGGGGCAAGCCGCCGATCCGGTGCACTCGACCGTCGTGACGATCGTCGCCAAGCCAGTCGGCTGATCAGGCGTCGCGGGGTTGTACGTGAAATCGTTGGTGATCGAGACCGAGCAGGTGATCGTGTCGCCGCCCGAAGATCCCGTGTTGTTGCACTGATCGACCGTCCCGCCGACCGGAGCCGCAGCGCTCGTCACAGGCGCGTCGACGGCCAGCGCCGCGACAGCCATGGATCCGGTCTCGGCGCTGGGAGCAGGCTCGGCGATCGACGGGGAAGGCAGCGCGGCGCGCGCTGCGGGCTCGGCGCTGGGAGCGGGTACGGGCTCCGCAGCGGGGACAGGCGCGGCGCTGAGAACAGGCGCGGGTGCGGGCGAAGCGCTCGGATCAGGAGCGGGGGCGGGACCGGGCGCAGGAGCCGCAGCAGCAACAGGAGCCGGAGCAGGCGCAGCACTCGGAGCGGGAGCAGGCGCAGCACTCGGAGCAGGCGCTGCACTCGGAGCAGCAACAGGCTCAGCGCGGGGAGCAGCAACAGGCTCAGCACTGGGAGCAGCAACAGGCTCAGCGCTGGGAGCAGGAGGGGGCTGCTGGGCACGCGCAGAGGACGGCGCGAGCATGAACGCACCGACGCCGACCAACAGCGCAACGAGCACCATCAACCACTTCGACGCTGCCTGACTGCGAACTTCGGACGCGTGGGTCATTGCTGCCTTCCAGGGCCCTGGGGCGCTCGGTAGTGATGTTCGAGGAAGTGCCCCAATCGGGGCTCTGCGACCGACGGTTGGGGGCCGTCCCACTGCTGATCGGGTTTATCGGAACTCCGCCTCCGCTGGATCAACAGGTATCCGAAGATCACCCTAATGGGCTAGTTCGAACGACCCAGGTGCCACGTAAAAAGCCACCGGTTCGTGTGGCCCCACCGGTCAGGAATCGGATGCGCACGAGGAGGTGGCCGTAGTGCTGAAACGCCAGGTTCGCTACCGCTGGAGCGCCACTGCGCCATTTTCGTCAGCAGAGGCTGTAAGCGATGACTGGGTGCAGATTGTGACATTGGCCTCAAACGCCAGGTTCGCTACCGCTGGAGCGCCTGGAGCGCCACTGCGCCAATGTTCGTCGTCAGCAGAGGCTGTAGTGATGACCGGGTGCAACGCTCTATAGCATTTGCGCGAGTAGTCGTGTCTGTCGATCAGTGGCGACGAGGACGCCGCCCGAACCGCCCGAGGTGCCCGATCATGCTCGCCCGTTCCTTCGCAGCGACCGATTCTCTGACGCTTCCGGCGAACTGCGGCCCGGCCACGTAGTGCCCGAACGGCGAGAACAGCGCGCATCGGGGCCGAAGGCGGAGGCCTTCAACGGCGAGTTCGATCTGCAGGTGGCAGTGCGCCTGCGAGCGGCATTCGCCAGGTCCCGCCATTCGATGCTGCTCGCGGACGACCACCGCCGCTGGGTCACGGGCAACGCGGCTGCCTGTGAGCTGCTGCGGATCGCTCCGGAGGAGGTGTCCTGGCACACGATGGACGACTTCACGCCGATGAGCGAGCGCTCGAGGCTCACGAAGCAATGGGCGGAGTTCCTGTCCAGTGGGGAGGCGGAGGGCCATTACCAGCTGTACGTCGCCGGCCGCGAGCCGTTTCCCGTCGAGTTCGGGGCAATCGCCAACGTGTTGCCCGCGCGGCATCTGGCGCTGTTCATCCCATCCGACGAAGGCTCCACCGTCGAGCAGGGCACCTCGGCTCTGGTGGGAGAGTGGAGAGCGCTCATGGAGGAACGCAAGGGTCGGCTGGCGCTCACCAAACGGGAGCGCGAGGTCATGACGCTGGCCGCGTCCGGTGGGCAGAGCGCCGATATGGCGC
>JACCUO010000175.1 GCA_013811765.1 Thermoleophilaceae bacterium
CTGCGCTGCGAAGTGGTGGCGAGCCCCAGCCAGGAGGGCCTGGCGAAGCTCGGCCGCATCGATGAGCGCACCGTGCTCGTAGGTTTCTCGGCCGGCCGGCCGCACCCGCTCGTGATGCGCGCCCTGAAGCTCGCGCGCAACCGCCGGGCGGCCACCATCGCGGTGGCCGACGCCACGCTCTCCGAGGTGGCCAAGCTGGCCGACCACAAGCTTTTCTACTCGTCGAACAGCCCCGCCTACGTGCGCTCGCACTCGGCGCTCCTCGGACTCGTGCAGGCACTCGCCTATGGGGTGTACTCGCTGGACGAGTCGGCGTACTCGGATCGCATCAAGGCGTTCAAGCTCAAGTAGCCCTGCGGATTCGCCCCCGCGGGTCCGGGTCCCGGAAGGTCCGCGTTAGCCGGCCGCCGGGGAGGCACAGCGGCACCTGAACCATCCAACCGCTGTATTTCAGCGGTTGGATGGTTCACGTCCGATTTGCGCACCGCGCTCATCGCGCGCTGCGCGGGCAACCCGTGGCGTACCATGGAAGCGGTGAGAGAAGAGGGCACTTTTCGGGTCAAGTCCGGCCACGCCGAGATGCTCAAGGGCGGCGTGATCATGGACGTCGTGACGGCCGAGCAGGCGCGCATTGCCGAGGCGGCCGGTGCCGCCGCCGTGATGGCGCTCGAGCGGGTGCCGGCGGACATTCGGGCGGCCGGAGGCGTGGCCCGGATGGCCGACCCGACCAAGGTCGAGGAGATCCAGCAGGCCGTCACGATTCCGGTGATGGCCAAGGCGCGCATCGGCCACTTCGTAGAGGCGGAGGTGCTCCAGGCGCTCGAGGTGGACTTCGTCGACGAGTCGGAGGTGCTCACCCCGGCCGACCAGGCCCATCACATCGACAAGTGGGCCTTCACCGTCCCGTTCGTCTGCGGCGCGACCGATCTCGGCGAGGCGCTGCGCCGGATCTCCGAAGGCGCCGCGATGATCCGCAGCAAGGGCGAGGCAGGCACTGGGAACGTGGTCGAGGCGGTGACCCACATGCGCGCGATCGGCGCTGAGATCCGCCGGCTGGCCACGCTCGACGGGTCGGAAGTGGCCGCCGCCGCCAAGGAGCTGCGCGCTCCGCTCGAGATCGTGCGCGAGGTGGCCGCAAACGGCAAGCTTCCGGTCGTGATGTTCTCCGCCGGGGGGATCGCCAATCCGTCGGACGCCGCCTTGATGATGCGCCTGGGAGCGGAGGGGGTGTTCGTGGGCTCCGGCATCTTCAAGGCCGAGGACCCAGAGCGCATGGCTTCGGCCGTGGTGGAGGCAACGACCCACTTCGAGGACGCCGCGCGCATCGCGGCCGCCTCCCGCGACCTCGGCGCGCCGATGCCGGGCACGGAGATAAGTGCACTCGAGGCCGAGGGCGGCCTCCTCCAGAACCGCGGCTGGTAGCCCGGCGATGCCACTGGTAGGCGTGCTCGCCATCCAGGGCGACTTCCAGGCCCATGCCGAGGTACTCCGAGGGCTCGGGGCCGAGGTGAGGGAGGTGCGCGCCCCGGGCCACCTCGAGGGCCTCGACGGGCTGATCATCCCCGGTGGAGAGTCCACCACGATGACGCTCGGGATCGAGCGCGAGGGACTGGCCGCGCCGCTGCGAGCACTCGTGGCATCCGGCAAGCCGGTGCTCGGCACTTGCGCCGGGATGATCATGCTCGACCGCCTCCACCTCGGCCTGCTCGACGTGACTTGCGAGCGAAATGCCTTCGGGCGCCAGGTGCGAAGCTTCGAGGCCGACCTCGACATGCCCGGGCTCGGAGGGACGGTTCGGGGGGTCTTCATCCGCGCACCGTGGGTGACCGGGCACGGGGAGGGGGTCGAGGTGCTGGCGCAGATCGAGGATCACCCGGTGGCGGTGCGACAGGGCAACATCCTTGCAGTGGCATTTCACCCCGAGACGGCCGGGGAGACGAGCCTGCACGAGTGGCTGCTCGAACGCGCTCAATCCACGAACGGAAGGCAGACCGGGTGAGAGACCAACGGGCGGATGCGCTGGCGCAGATCCTCGTGCGCTACTCGACCAAGGTGCGCAAGGGAGACGTATGCGTGATCCAGTCGAGCACGACCGCCGAGCCGCTGGTGCAGTCCGTCTACGAAGAGGTGTTGCGCGCCGGCGGACTGCCGATAATGCAGCTCACCACGGAGGAGGCGCCGGCCGCGTTCCTGCGCCTGGCCTCCGAGGAGCAGCTCGTCTGGGTGCCGCCGACCGCGCAGTGGGCGGTGGACAACGCCGACGTGCGCATCGCCATCATGGCCGATGCCAACGCCCGCGCACTGTCCCAGGCCGACCCCAGGAGGCAGTCGCGCTCCCAGCAGGCACGCAAGGGGCTGATGGAGACCTCGATGAGGCGTTCGGCTGCCGGTGAGTACCGCTGGGCACTCACGCTCTTCCCGACCCACGCCTACGCCAGCGAGGCCGGCATGTCGCTCT
Organism: Thermoleophilaceae bacterium; assembly: GCA_013811765.1. Taxonomy (GTDB): domain Bacteria; phylum Actinomycetota; class Thermoleophilia; order Solirubrobacterales; family Thermoleophilaceae; genus JAAYBF01. The sequence goes on from JACCUO010000175.1 coordinate 2,459, forward strand.
CGCAGTACGAGGACTTCTACTACGGGGCGTGCCTGGCCACCGACGAGGATCCGGTCACCGCCTGGGAGCGCCAGTCCGACCAGGTGAATCGCCTTGCCGAGTGGATCCAGGGCCGGGAGGAGCTGCACATCACCGCTCCCGGGACCGACATCAGGCTGGGGGTGGCGGGACGGCAGTGGATTCCCTGCGCGGGAAGCCACAACATGCCCGACGGCGAGTTCTTCACGGGACCCGTCGAGGACTCGGTGGAGGGGGAGGTGGCCTTCTCGTTTCCCGCGACCTACGGCGGACGCGAGGTATCGGGGGTGCGCTTCCGATTCGAGGGGGGCAAGGTGGTGGACGCCTCGGCCGAGCGGGGCGAGGACTTCCTGATCGAGATGCTCGACTCCGACGACGGCGCACGGCGCCTGGGAGAGCTAGGAATCGGGACCAACTACGGGATCACCACGGGAACCAAGGAGATCCTGCTCGACGAGAAGATCGGCGGCACCGTGCACATGGCCATCGGAATGAGCTATCCCGAGACGGGGGGCATCAACGACTCGGCAGTTCACTGGGACATGGTCTGCGACCTGCGCAAGGGAGGGTCGATCACCGTGGACGGGATAGAGCTGCAACGCGACGGTCGGTTCATGGTCTGAGCAGGCGCCACGCGCCGGTTGGTCCGGCAGCGGTCGCACGGGCCCGGTGGCCGGGCGCTCCTCCAAGGTTCCGCGCTAGCGTGCAGGCGTGCCCGAGGACAGGCAGGCGAACGGAGATGGCGCGGGGAGGGGAAACGGCTTGCCTCCCGAGGCCCCCGAGCGCGGCCTGACGGTGCTCGTCACGGGCGGGGCGGGATATGTCGGCTGCGTGCTCACGGAGAGGCTGCTGGAGCGGGGTTACCGGGTGCGCGTGCTTGACCGGATGTACTGGGGCGAGGAGCCTCTCGCCAGGGTCCGGGACAGAATCGAGCTGGTCGTTGCCGACGTCCGGCAGATGCCCGCCGATGCGCTCAGGGGTGTGGATTGCGTGATCCATCTCGCGGGCCTTTCGAACGATCCGACTGCCGAGTACGACCCTGACGCCAACTGGCAGATGAACGCGCTGGCCACGGAGGCGCTCGGGCGTGCCTGCGTGGAGGCGGGAATCGAGCGGCTGGTGTTCGCATCGTCGTGCTCGCTCTATGACGGGCTCCCGCCCGGGATGCACGACGAGCAGACGGCGATCGAGCCGCGGGGCGCCTATGCCACCTCGAAGCGCTACGGGGAGGAGCGGCTGCTCGAACTGGTGGGCGACGGGCTCTGCCCGGCGATCCTGCGCAACGGCACCGTCTATGGGTTCAGCCCCAGGATGCGCTTTGACCTGGTGGTGAACACCTTCGTGAAGGACGCGCTGCTGAAGGAGCGGCTGGATCTGCACGGGGGCGGCTGGATGTGGCGCCCGCTGGTTGACGTCAAGGACGTGGCCGACGCGATGATCGCCGTGATGGAGGCGCCGGCCGACCTCGTGCGCGGTGAGATCTTCAACGTGTTGCACTCCAACTACCAGATCCGCGAGCTCGCGATGCTGGTCGCCGGATCGGTGCAGCTGCTGGGGCGCACGGTGTCGCTGGCCGAGCGGCCACTGCCTTCGCTCACCCGCAGCTACGAGTGCTCGAACGCGAAGCTCGCGGGTGTGCTCGGGTTCAACCCGACGCACTCGGTCGTGGAGGCGGTCAGCGACCTGCTGGGGCGCATCGACCTGGCGGACAGGTCGAAGCTGAGCGACCCGCG
>JACCUO010000093.1 GCA_013811765.1 Thermoleophilaceae bacterium
AGAGGTTGCGATGGCCGACTTCAGGCTGGAAACCGTCGGGGAGGACGTGCCGACCACCAACATGTACGAGGCCCCTCCGGAAGGACCGCAGAACCTCGACTTCTCCGAGGCACCGGATGGGGAGGGCGCCTGACGGTGGCCCGAAAGAGTGTCACTCCCGGGGGATGGCTCCGCCGGATCCCGGGAGGTTGAAGTTGTGGGTGGTGCAGAACTGTCACATGACGATGCAAACGGGGTGTCCGTTAGCGGGTACACTTAGCGGGATGCCGAGCCGCCACCCACGTATCCAGGTCCCGAATGATCCGGAACTTCGGCGCGCGATCTCGCGGGCACGCGAATTCCTAGCGCCCCGTGCGGCGGAGTCGCAGATCGTGCGCGCGCTCGCACTTCGGGGCGCCGAGGCGCTCGAAAGCGACGAAGAGGAGAGCCGGCAGGCGCGGAAGTTCCTCGTGGAGGTCGCCGAGGGCACCTCCGGGCTCGATCTCGACGGCCTTCGCACCGCTCGCGAGCGCGCGTGGCACTGAAGTGGGCAGGCGGACCGTGGGTGGCTGACACGTCGGCCTGGGCCCGCGCCGCCGCGCCGCAAGTCGCCACCCATTGGAAGAAGGCGGCCCGGGCGGGCGAGCTCGTCGGCTGTCCTGTGGTGACGCTCGAGCTGCTCTACGGAGCGTCAGATCGCGAGCAGGTCGAGATCCTCACCGCGGCACTAGCGGGGCTGCAGGACGCGCCGATCACGCGCGCTGTCACATCAGCGGCGATCAGGGCTGTACGCGAACTGGCGGAGCGGGGGGCGGCCGGATGGCACCGTGTGCGGGTCCCGGATGCGCTCGTTGCTGCAGCGGCGGCCGAACGAGGGTTTGGGGTTCTGCACTACGACCACCACTTCGATCGCCTGGCGGAGGTCCTGAGCTTCCGAAGCCAGTGGGTAGCGCCCAGCGGGAGCGTGCCGTGAGCCGGCGGGCGTGCCGTGAGCCAGCGGGCCGTTAGCTGCGGAGGACCGCCAGGTCCCTGAGCGCAAACTTCCCGCCCGCCCCCTCGCCGGGATCGAGCGGGTACTCGCCGGAGAAGCAGGCGTCGCAGTGGGTCTCGCGCGTGCCGCGGATCGCCTCGTAGACCCCGCCGAGGGACAGGTAGGCGAGCGAGTCGCAGCCCAGCTCGGTGGCGATCTCCTCGACGGTGCGCCCGTGGGCCACCATCTCCTCCTTCGTGGACATGTCAACGCCGTAATGGCACGGGAAGCGGATCGGCGGGGCGGATATCCGCATGTGGATCTCCGCGGCCCCGGCCTCGCGCAGCATTCCCACGATCTGGCGGGTGGTGTTCCCGCGCACGATCGAGTCGTCGACCACCACCAGCCGCTTTCCCTCCACCACCTCGCGCAGCGGGTTGAACTTCATCCGCAGGCCGTGCTTGCGGAGCTCCTGGCCGGGCTGGATGAAGGTGCGCGCCACGTAGCGGTTCTTGATCAGCCCGTCATCGCGAGGGATGCCCGACGCCTTCGAGTAGCCGGTGGCGGCGGGGTTACCGGAGTCGGGCACGGCGATCACCACGTCCGCGGACGCAGGGGCCTCGCGCCAGAGGATCTCGCCCATCTTGCGGCGCGACACCTGCGTACGGTTGCCCTCGAGGATGGAGTCGGGGCGGGCGAAGTAGATGTGCTCGAAGACGCAGAATGCCTTGCGCGGAGAGTCGAGCACCTGGCGGCTCTCGACGCCGCGCTCACTGAGCGAGACCATCTCGCCCGGCCTCACCTCGCGCAGCAGCTCGGCGGCGATGATGTCGAAGGCGCAGCTCTCCGACGCCACGCAGTAGCTCTCCCCGCGCCGCCCCAGCGACAGCGGCCGCAGGCCGGCGCCGTCGCGGAACGCGACCACCGAGTCCTGGGTCATGGCCACCGTCGAGAAGGCGCCCTTGAGGCGGGGCATCACGTCGGCGAGCGCCTCCTCGATCGTCGGAGCCTCGTGGGTCGAGAGCAGCGCGGCGATGATCTCCGAGTCCGAGGTGGAACGGAACGACACGCCCTTCTCCGTGAGCTCCGCGTGCAGCTCGACTGCGTTGGTGAGGTTGCCGTTGTGGGCGAGTGCCACCTGGCGGCGGTCCGGCCGCCAGACGGGCTG
>JACCUO010000176.1 GCA_013811765.1 Thermoleophilaceae bacterium
CATCCCAGGCGTCCGAGCGGGGCACGGCCCTCAGCGCGGCGGCCACGGCGTGGAGGTCGCGATGGCGTTCCAGGCGCTGCCGCATTCCGAGCTCCACACCCTCGCGCCAGCGCTCCGGGAGCTCGCCGGTGCCGGAGATCGACAAGAAGGACTCGACGTCCCCGCGCTCGAGTGCCCCGGCAAGCCGGTCCCACCGCTCGAGCCCCTCGGTATCGCCGCGCCCGTGGCCCGGAAAGGACGGAGTGATCTGCACGAGCGCCGCCACGCGCTCGGGGTGGGCGAGCGCAAAGGCCGTGGCCACATGGGCGCCCATCGAGCTGCCCACCAGCACTGGGCACGCAAGCTGCTTGTCGGCCAGGACCCGATCGAGGTCCTCGACCATCTCCGGGTAGGTGTAGGCGCCGGGGTCATCCGGGGCTCCCGACGCGCCGTGGCCACGCGCGTCATAGGCCACCAGCCTGTAGCCGCGTCCCAGCAGGTGACGCGATCCCTGGAGCACGTAACGCCGGCTCGCGGTCAGGCCGTGCAGCAGCACGATCGCCGGTCCGGCTCCGGTGTCGTCCGTCGATAGCGGGGGACTTGTCACGGTCGGTGTGAGTTTCCTCTCCGGCGCGCTAACTTGTCCGCAAGGGTTTTTAGCCCGCTCCGCGAAAGAATCCGGCAGCAATGGCAATCAGGGACACATGGCACCGTGCGCTCGTCTACTTCGGTCTCGCCGAGGAGGACGATCAGTACCCCGATCCCGCCGTGGCACGCGAGGTGGAGCCGGAGGCCGAGATCGAGGATCGCTACCGGGAACGGCCGAACGTACGGCGGCTCCAGCGCCGCCGCCGCGACGAGTTCGACGACATCTTCGCCGACGACTCGCCGAGGGAGAGCGGGCGCGAGACTCGGGTGCTGAAGTCGGTGAGCAACGGCTCCGGCGGGGACCTGCAGGTTCACCTTGTGGTGCCCAAGAACTTCAACGACGCGCAGCAGATCGCCGACCAGTACAAGAACACGATTCCGGTGATCCTCAACCTCCAGCAGAGCGACCCCGACCTCTCCAAGCGGCTGATCGACTTCTCCTCGGGCCTCACCTACGCCCTGGACGGGGGCATGCAGCGGATTGCCGACAAAGTCTTCCTGCTCACCCCGCGAAACGTGGACGTGTCGGCGGAGGAGCGGGCCCGCCTCGTCGAAAAGGGCTTCTTCAACCAATCCTGAGGAGGGTTCCTCTGCGCGGGGCCGGCGTTCGCGGCCGGTAGAGTCCGCCCCGATGCGGATCGGGTTCATCGGGGCGGGGAGCATGGCGTCTGCGCTTGCCCGCGGGCTCGGCGAGCGGGCCCTCGTGTTCGACGTTCAGGCCGAGCGCGGCGAGGCGCTCGCGCGGGAGCTGGGAGGCCAGGTTGCCGCCTCCAACGCCGAGCTGGCGGAGCAGGTCGACCTCGTGATCCTCTGTCACAAGCCGCCTCAGCTCGATGAGGTGGCCACGCAAATCGCGGGACGGGCCAAGGCGGTGGCTTCGATCGTGGCGGCCACGCCCCTGGCGCGGCTGGAGGCCGCTTATCCGGGGATCCCCGTCTACCGCTTCATCCCGAACATCCCGGTCGAGGTGGGGCGTGGGGTCTTCTGCTACGCCCCCGGCAGCCGGGCGGCGGATGGGCCTGAGGAGGCCCTCATGCGCCTGTTCTCCCGGTGCGGGGTGGTCATCCCGCTGGAAGAGCCCCTGATCGAGCCGGCGATGGCCCTGATGAGCTGCGGTCCGGCGTTCCTGGCGCTCGTCGTGGAGGCGCTGGCCGAGGCCGGCGTCCGCCACGGGCTCGAGCCGGGGCAGGCCGGGCGGCTGGTGGTGGAGACGATGGCCGGCACGGCCGCATACCTCGATGCCAACGGCCTGAATGCGGCCGACCTGCGGCGGCGGGTGGCAACGCCGGGCGGGCTGACCGAGAAGGGCCTTGGGGTGCTCGAGGAGACGGGGCTACGGCGCTCCTTCGATGCCGCGGTCGACCTTGTCGTGGAGGCCGGCAGGTGAGCCCGGTCCTCGCGATCAGCCGTGGCGACGTGGCGGACTACGTCTACACCCTCGCGATCGTCTTCGTCGTGCTCATCTTCATTCGCGTGATCATGAGCTTCATCCCTCGGATGCCCTACTACCGGTGGCTTGACGCGATACTCACGTTCGTGACCCAGGTCACGGACCCGATCCTGAATTTGTTCCGCCGCTTTCTCCCGCCCGTGAGGCTCGGCCCCGGGGCGCTGGATCTTGCTCCCATGGTGGCGACCTTCGTCCTGCTGATCGTGGCCGGGATCGCGGCGGATCTGATCAGGGGCTAGGCCCATGGGCCCCGCCGGCGGCTGGGCACGAGCGCTTGCGACGGCCGGGGTCGTTCTGGTCTCAGACCAGGGATCCAAGCTGCTCGTCACGAGCTCACTCGGCCGGGGGGAGAGCGTGAACGTCTTCTTCGGCCTCGATCTCACGAACACCCGCAATACCGGCGTGGCCTTCGGGGCGCTCGAGGGAAGGGGTGCGATCGTGGGGCTGCTCATCGGTGTCGTGCTCGTGGTACTGCTCGGGTACTTCGCGGCGAACGCCACCCGGGAGTGGCTATGGCTGCCGGTCGGGATGCTGCTGGGGGGAGCTGCCGGCAACCTGCTCGACCGGGCCAGGGAGGGGGCCGTGATCGACTTCATCGACCCGGTCGCGTGGCCGGCCTTCAACCTGGCGGACGTGGCGATCGTCCTGGGGGTGGCGGCCCTGCTCTACGTGCTCGAGGTAGCCCCCGGCCGGCGATGACCTCGCACAGCTTTATCGCGGGCGAAGAGGATGCCGGGATGCGGCTCGACGCCGCCCTGGTGAGCCGAGGCGCCGCTCGCTCGCGCGCGCAGGGGCAGCGGTTGATAGAGGCCGGGCTCGTGACCGTCGACGGGCAGACCCGGCGAGGCTCTCATCGTATGGCGGGGGGCGAGAAGGTCGTCGTGGCCGAGCCGGAGAGGGAACCAGCCCCAGCCACCGAGGCTGCGGATGTGGAGTTCTCCGTGGTCTACGAGGACGCGCACCTGATGGTGGTGGACAAGCCCGCAGGGGTGGTTGTCCATCCCGGAGCGGGACGCACTCATGGGACGCTGGCCCAGGCGCTGGGAGATCGCGCCGCGGGCGGACCGGATCCCGAACGGCCGGGCATCGTGCACCGCCTGGACCGCGACACCTCCGGGTTGCTGATCGTCGCCAGATCGGATCGGGCGCATGCAGCCCTGACCCTGATGATGCGCGAGCGGCAGGTCCAGCGGGAGTACCTGGCGCTGGTGGAGGGCCGCCCCGACGCGCGAAGCGGCACCATCGACGCTCCGATCGGCCGCGACCGGGACCACCGCACGCTCATGTCCACCCGCACGGACAAGGCCCGCCGGGCAGTGACCCATTTCGAGGTGCTCGAGACCCTACCGCGTACCACGCTGTTGACGGTGCGGCTGGAGACCGGTCGTACCCACCAGATCCGCGCGCATCTGGCCGCCATCGGCCATCCGGTCTGCGGAGACGAGCGCTATGGGGGAGCGGCGAGTGGCCGGGCGCTCGGGTTGACGCGGCAGTTCCTCCACAGCCGGAAATTGGTGTTTAGCCATCCGGTCAGCCGGGAATTGAAAACCTGCGAGTCCGAAGTGCCCACCGAGCTGCTTCGAAGCCTTGAGGCGGCCAGGCGGGATCCGGCCCCCGACGGGCCAGACGGGGGCAGGAACTAAACGAGGCGACCCTTGGGTCGCCTCGTTTTTCGTACCCCAACTTTTCGTACCCCGAGCTTTCGACGAAAACGAG
>JACCUO010000192.1 GCA_013811765.1 Thermoleophilaceae bacterium
GAGCAGCACGGCCGCCACGAGAGCCGCAACGAGGCGGCGGCGCAGGTAGACGGAGTCGTCATCCGGGCCGGGTCGCCCCCCGGCGGGATCAAGCCTTCGTGTGGGCTGGTCCTCCACGGTTTCGCGAAGTTAGCAGTTGAGGCGCGTTTTCCCCGCACCTGACCGAAATCTTGTGATCAGAGGTCGGGCTGGTGGCGCACTACGTAGCTGCCGGTGGGGCGCACCCCTTCCTGCCAGCGGGTGCCCGCGCGCCCGCGCCCGCTGGTGTCAAAGCGCAGCCCGGCGACCACCATGAACATGTGGCCGGGGTTCGTGTAGATCGTGATCCACTCGCCGGGGCCCTCGACGCCCCAATCGGCGAAGCCGCCGGAGGCAAGCGGTGAGCGCAGCAGCCCCGCCCCGGCGAGGGCGAACGACACCGACCCCGAGCAGTCGTAACCGTCATCACGCCACGCGCCGTGGCCGCCGCCCCACTTGTACGGGAACTTGGCGATCGCGTTGGCTGCCTGGATGACCTTCTTCACGGGCTCCGGAGCGTCGTCTGGTGCCACGGCGGTGCCATCCGGCAGCACCCTCGCCCGCGGCCCGGTCTGAAGGAAGGCGGTTGTGCCGAGGAAGCGCTTGAACCTCGAGAGCTCGGCGCGCGCCTGGCGCAGGTCAGCCTTGACGGACTTGTCCGAGGGTGCGCCGGGACTCACGATGTCCCCCCGCTCGCGGCTGTACTTGGGCTTTGCCCCCGCACCGCGCAGCTCGACCACCTTGGGATCGGAACGCGGGTCGCGGACTGCCTCGGCGCGCGCGGCGTCGCGGTCGACCGCGTCGGGGGTCAGCACGAGGTCCTTCGGTCGCTCGGCGGTTGCCGCCTCCCCGCCACCACCCATGGAGACGGCGACGACCGCCGTGATGAGCGCCGCCGCGCCCAGACCGGCCACGATCGTGCGCCCGCGCGTCACGCGCGCCCCTCCTCCGACCCGCCGCCGATCCACCGGCTCACGACCGCGACGCCTCGGGTCGCTCTGTCTGGTGGAGGGCCTTCCACTCCTCGTAGGGCATTCCGTACACGATCTCTCGCGCCTCATCCTTTGAGAGCTCGGCCCCACGTTCGGCGGCGGCGTCCCGGTACCAGCGCGAGAGGCAGTTGCGGCAGAAGCCGGCCAAGTCCATCAGGTCGAGGTTCTGCACGTCCGAGCGCTGCCTGAGGTGCTCGGTCAGGCGTCGAAACGCCGCCGCCTCGGCCTCGGTGCGGGTCTCCTCGTCCACGGTCGTCTACGTTAGCGGGGCAGCGGCCGACCTGCCGCGTTTGCCACCATCAAGCCCATGAGCGATCCCTCCGACCCGCCACTCCCCAAGGACCCCAGCGGCATCGACGAGCCCCACGACGTGCTGGCCGCCGAGGAGTTCGCCATGCCCACGCGCTCCGCCGGGGATATCCCCTCCGACCCCACCGGCATCCAGGAGCCCCATGACGTGCTGGCCGCGGAAGAGTTCGCCATGCCCACTGGAGGCGTCCCCAGGGACGACGGGACCCTCGACCCGCGCTCGCTCATCCCGGCCGTGGCGATCGGGGCGCTGCTCCTGGTGCTCCTGCGCCGCGCGAGGCGCTAGGCACCCGCCACCCCGCTAGGGGTAGAGCTCACCGGCCTCCCCAAAGACGAAGATCGCCGTGACGGGACAGTTGCCCGCCGCCTCGACGACCTCGTCGGTGGGGGCGCCGTCGGGGTCGATCACGCGGGCTTTGTCCTCGGCGTCGAGCTCGAAGACCTCGGGGGCGGAGTCCACGCAGTCGCCCGATCCGATGCATAGACCGCGGTCCACCTCGATGCGAATCCGGTTCTTCGGGGAGAGATCGTCGGCCATGCCCGCGCGAGGGTAGCGGCCGATCCGCTCGAGGGACCCGCCGGGCGGCTCCGGACAGACACCCGGCTCAGCGCCGGCCCGCTATCCGAAGGTGAAGGCGTAGCCGGTGACACCGCGCTCGAAGCGAAGCGACAGGCGGTGCTCTCCGGCCCGTGGCAAGCTCACGAGGCGGTACAGGCGATCGTCCCTGACGGTCGCGGCGCCCCCCTTCACGTCCTCTCCGGCCTGGCTCGGACCCACCGGCCGGCCGTCGAGCAGGACCCTGACCCTGCGCGGGCGGCGGTCTTTCGAGCTCATTACGAGAAACACCTTCTTGGCGGTGAATCGCGCATCCAGCGAAGCCCCGCGTACCGCCGTGGAGTCCTCGGGCGAGGTGCGCCAGGTGCCTCTGAGCGCGAAGTGGCTCGGAGGCAGCTCGGCCGCACCCGGGTAGCGGCGGGTGCCGTCGCTGGGCGGAGCGGGGAGAAAGGCCTGTGCCCGCTTCGAGCCGAGGTAGGTCTCTGGCGTCATCACTCCTGCGTCCGCGGTCTCGGTGCGCGGTTCTGTGAGCCTGCCAAGGCCCTTCTCCTGACCGGCCTCTGCCAGCAGGGCGCGGATCGCCTTCTCGGTCTCGTCGTAGTCACCCTCGCCGAAATGCGTGTAGCGCACGCGCCCACCAGCGTCGATCAGGTACTTCGCGGGCCAGTACTGGTTTCCCCAGGCATTCCAGGTGCCGTAGGCGTTGTCCTGGGCGACCGGGTAGCGCAGGTCGTTCTGGGCGATCGCCCGTTCGACATTGCCCGCCTTGCGCTCGAAGGCGAACTCGGGCGTGTGCACCCCAACGATGGTGAGTCCCCTTGTGCGATAGCGCGCGTCCCACGCCTTGAGCGCCGGAAACGTGCGAAGGCAGTTGATGCAGGTGTAGGTCCAAAAGTCCACCAGCACCACGCGTCCTCGCAGCGAGCGAAGCGAGAGCGGGCGCCCGGCCGCGGTGTTGAACCAGCGCTCGTTGTCGGTGAACTCGGGGGCCCGCCCGAGATCCTCGAGGGCGGAGGCAGCAGTGGCAGGGGCCCCTTTCCCTCCCGATCGCGACGCAGGCCTCTTGGCCGGATCTACCGAGTGAAAGCGCGGTTGCCCGCGAAAATCAGCCAGCCTGCCCTCGACCGCCTTTGAGCGCTCGAGAGCACGCGTGGGGTTGGTGATGAAGTCCGGGAAGTCGTTGGCCAGGGCGGTCTGAAAGCGGATGTCCAGTTGACCGGCCATCGCGATCGCCGTGAGCACCAGCACGACGCCCATGGCGCGCTGGAGCGCGGGTCCTCGGCCGAGGGCACGGATCCGCCCGACCGCGCGGCGGCCGCCGTAGGCGAGCAGCAGTAGCACGACGCCCGACCCCAACCCGTACGCGAGTGCCACCGCCACGATGTCGCCGGAGGCTCCTTGCGTCGCACCCACCGATACGACAGCGGCGAGGATGGGGCCTGCGCACGGAGCGTAGACAAACCCGAGTGCGCCTCCCACGGCCAGGCCCGACCAGAAGCCGTCGCCCGAGCTCTTCGGGCCCAGGCGGGCCAGGCGGGAGAGCGGACGCTCGACCCGGTCGCCCAACGCGGGCCACAGCAGCGCGACTCCGAAGATGGCAAGCACAGCGACGGCGAACGTGCGCACGGCACCGTCGGCCAGGCCCACGCCGTCGATGATCGTGGCCAGGGCCACGATCGCGATCGTGTGGGTGATCACCAGGCCGAGGACTATGCCCAGCGGCCGGCGGCGCCCGCCCGCGGCGCTGGCGGACAACAGCGCGGGCAGCACCGGCAGGACGCACGGCGTGACCGCGGTGCCGGCGCCGGCCACGACGGCGAAGAGG
>JACCUO010000228.1 GCA_013811765.1 Thermoleophilaceae bacterium
GGCCGTGGGGGCGCTCGTTCTCTCGCGGCCCGCGGATAGTCCCCCGCCGAGCGCCACCACCACCCGCTTGGACGCGCCGGTCAACGTCGGCGCCCAAGATCCGCGCGACATCAGCGCCCACAACTCCCCGACCTTTGCGCGCAACCCGGTCAGCCCCGCCAACCTGGCCGTCTCGAGCAGGATCGACACTCCGTTCTTCTCGTGCGGACTGCACGTCTCCGCGGATGGGGGCGAGAGCTGGTCTCAGATTCCGATCCCGGCCCCCAAGGGAGAGGAGCCGAAGTGCTTTGCGCCCGATGTCGCCTTCTCGGCCGACGGCACCCTCTTCCTGTCGTTTGTCACGCTGAAGGGAAACGGGAACGTCCCGAACGCGACGTGGATCTCGACTTTGAAGAACGGGAAACGTAAGCTCTCGAGGCCGGTCAAGGCGCTTGGTCGGCTGGCCTTTCAGGTGCGGCTTGCCCCTGACCCGGCCAGCCCGAAGCGCATGTACATCACCTGGCTGCAGGGCAAGGACGTGGCGCCTGTGAGGTTCACCGAGCCTGGAGCGAACCCGTTGATGGCCGCCCGCTCCGAGGACGAGGGGGCTACCTGGACTCGCCCTGTGCGCATAAACCAACCGTCCCGCGAGCGCGTGGTCACCCCCTCGCCGGTCGTCGGGCCCAAGGGAGAGCTCTACGTCCTCTACCTGGATCTGGGTGAGGACAGGCTCGACTATGAAGCCGGCCACAGGGGCAGGGGGGGCCGTCCTTACGTAGGCCCCTTCAAGCTCGTGCTCGGTAGGTCAACGGACCGCGGAAAGAGCTGGAAGGAGCTGGTCGTGGACGAGAACCTGAAGCCGATTCACCGGTTCATCGTCTTCACTCCTCCGTTTCCCTCCCTCGCGGTGGACCGCGACGGGCGCCTCTATGCCGCCTTTCACGACCGGCGCGCGGGCGATCCCGATGTCCTCCTGTGGTCGTTCAAGCCCGGGGAATCGGCCTTCAAGGGACCCACGCGCGTGAACGACAAGAGCAGCGGGGATAGAACCTGGCAGTACCTGCCAAAGCTCGCGACCGCTCCCGACGGGCGCCTCGATGTCCTCTACTACGACCGCCGCGCAGACCCCAAGAACTTGAAGAATCATGTCTCGCTGCAATCCTCGTTCGATCACGGCAAGAGCTTCACTCCGGCGCTGCGCCTCTCGAGCCGCCCGTTCGACTCGCGCATCGGCTATGGCGCCAAGGAGGGATTGCCCGACCTCGGTAGCCGTCTCGGGCTCCTCTCCGAGAATGAGCGGGCCGAGGCCGTCTGGACAGACACCCGCGGAGGCACCCCGGGCACCCAGAAACAGGACCTCGCGAAGGGAGTGGCGGCCTTCAAAGAGGCTCCCGCCGAGGAGGCCGACGAGTCCCTGCGTTACCTGGCCCTCGGCCTCGGCCTTGCAGGCCTCGCGCTGATCGCCCTATGGGCGATGGGCGCCAGGTCCAAGCCACGCGAACCGGCGGTCCCAGAGTCCTAGCGCGTTCACGGAGGCCGCCTCGGCCTGTCTACGGCCGCCGGCCTCCCCCGCGTGGGCGCCCACTCTCGCCCGGCTCTTCATCCCCGTCGATCCTCCACTTCCCGTCTCGGCGCACCAGGAACTCCTTGACCCGCGTCTTCCCGCGCGTCGTGCTGAACTCGGAGACCGCCGTGGCGTCGTCTCCTGACACCTCGACTTCTATCACCTGCACGCCACGGTCCGGGACGAAGCGCGCCAGGATCGGCGCGAAGGACTTCACCTGCTCCTCACACGTCGCTCCCTGGGGAGAGACGTCGCTCTTGTCCGCCTGGTTCTCCTTCACCAGCTCTCGCCGGTAGGAGCTCGTGTAGAGCGAGCACGCACGCCTGCCGTCTCCCTCATAGAGTGCGTCAAGGGCTTCTGACAACACCTTCCTCACGGCGGTTTCGTCCGCTCGTGCGTCGGGACGACCGGTACCGCCGTCGTCACCGCATCCGCCGAGCGCGCAGAGGGTGGCCAGCATGCCGGCGCACCTCCTCAGCTCCAAGGCTGGCCGTCGGCTCAGGCCTCGACCTTTGGACCCCGATCGAGCAGCAGCGAAAGGAGCTCACCCACCTTGTGATCGCCCTGGTCTGCGCCACGGAGCGGCAGCTCGGGGTGAAGCTCGTAGAAGTTGCGCGCGCCGAGCCGATGCTTGGTCAGGTAGCCCGCCTCGCAAAGCTCGGAGACGAGCCCGTGGGTGGCGCGCTCGGTCAGGTCCACGCAAACCGCGATGTCCCGTAGGCGGGTACCGGGGTCGCGCGCGATGCAGAGCAGGACCCGGGCGTGGTTGGTGATGAAGGAAACCCCTGTCATGCGGGCAGGGTAACAGCTCCTAATGCCTCAGTCTAGCGGCCCCGAACATGAAGTGTCATGCAAGGGGGATCGACCGCATGTGGCAGGGAGCAGACCGAGCGGTGGAGCGACGGGCCTCTTAGCCGCGGCTTCCGGCGGTCTCTGCGGACAGCCGAGCCGGGTCCCCGTGGAGCGTGATGAAGTGGAGGTTGAAGCGGCCCACGGTAAGCGTATCCCCGTCGCCAAGCTCCGAGAGCTCCACGCGCTCTCCGTTTCGGAAGACCCCATTGAGGCTGCGATCATCGAGTGCCTTCGCGCCTCCGTCGTCCCTGTAGATCAGCGCATGACGGCGAGAGACCGTGGGATCGTCCAGGCGCACATCGGCCGAGAGGCTGCGCCCGATCCGCGTCCACCCCTCTTGAAGGAGGACTGCCACCGCACGCTCGCCGGCATCGTAGGCCAGGTAGTCGCCGGGGCGCCCGAGCGCTCCTCGGGCCTCATCCAGCCAGTCCGGACGACCTTCGTCCAGGCGGGGCGCCGCGCGTGAGGGCGCCGCGCCGAACATCGAGGACCGCTTGAAGCTGCTCCCACCGCAGCTTGGGCAGCTCGGCACCTCGTCCTGCTCGTAGAGCGCGACGGCGAAGCCGCATGTCTCGCAACAAAATGAACCGGCCCCTGCCAGGGTTCCTGCGTTGAAGGACCTCATCGTCACCTCTTGGGGCTGGTCGGTGTGCGGGCTGATGGTTGTGCGGATGGTAACAAATTCTCTCCTGCCCCGTTTTCAACTTAATATTGGACGTTATGGGTAGGGAGGAATACGCGCTGGCGCGGCGTATTGATTGGGATGCCCGACCTCGCTTCGATCCTGCTCCGCCGCAGCGTCGGCTCACTCGACAGCGGCAGGTCGCGTTGCGCGACATGTAGCCGCTCGCCGCTCGTGGGTGAGCGGCTGCACGAGATGGATTCCGGTCGCATGCTCTGTGACCTTTGTCTGTGGGAGCTGCCGGAGGAGGAGCGCCAGGCCGTTCGCTCCGAGCGCGTGCACGCCAGTGAGCGTCAGCTGGCAGTGGCTCCGCGCGCCGCGTAGTCGCGCCCCCCGTACAATCCCGGCGGCATGCGGCAGGTAAAGGTGAGCACGGTCATCTCCGCTCCGTGTGAGGACGTCTTCGATCTCGTGGCCGACCTATCCCACCGGCCTGCGTTCACCGATCACTACCTCAAGGACTTCCGGCTGTCACGGTCCAATCCGCGCGGGGCGGGCGCCTCTGCCCGGTTTCTGCTGGACAGACCGGTCTTCGCCGAGCGCGCGGAGCTTTCGATCACCGAATGCGACCGGCCCCACAGGATCGTGGAGGAGGGGCGTGTCGGGCGCCGTGGACGCTCGAGCCTTTCCGCGGTCTACGAGTTCCGCGCGGAGCCCGGAGGGCGTACCCGTGTCGAGCTCACAGTGGCCAGCGAGCCGAAGACGGCCGTCGACCGGTTCAGGCAGCGTGGCGCGCATCGATGGATCCGGCGCAAGGCCAAGACGGCGCTCGGGCGGCTGCGCCGGATCTTCGAGGAGCCGGCCGGGGGTGCGCTCGAGCGCGTCACCGTCGCGGGCTTCGAGCCGCACACCGCACCGCGTTTCGGAGACCACGTGCAGGTGCCGAGGAAGACCGCCGCGACCGACGGGTAGACTGCCCGCCGCGATGGGCCTCAATCGTCTCACACGCACCACCGCCTGCGTGCTCACGCTGGTCGCCGCCGCCGCGCTGTCTGGGTGCACGAAGGAGGAGCCCGGGGTCGATGAGCCCGCCAGGGAGGGACTCGCGATCGACGTGAGCGGCGTCGCCTACAACGTCTTCCTCACGCGCGAGCTGAACCTCGGGATCACGCCCGACAGTGCCTACTACGACGGTCCGCCGGCCGCGCCCGGCCGCGCCCTCTACGGAGTCTTCCTGCAGACCTGTAACGAGGGCAAGAAACCGCTCACGAGCACCTCCACCTTCCACGTGGAGGACAACCAGGGCAACGAGTACGAGCCGATCGAGCTCGAGGAGAACAATGCCTTCGCCTACAGGGCCCGCGAGCTTGCGCCGAAGGACTGCATCCCGGAGGACGGGAGTGTGGCTCAGCTCGGCCCTATCGCCGCCGCGATGCTGCTGTTCGACTTCCCGCTGGAGGACACGGAGAACCGGCCGCTGGAGCTGAAGATCGAGGGCCCCTTCGACTACGCGACGGGCGAGCGGGAGACCAAGACGGTCGAGCTGGACCTGTAGCGGTAGGAGCGCAGCGCAGCCCGAGCCACCGACGGTCTCACTTGCCGAGGGCCGCCGCGAGGACGGTGCGGGCGGCCGGCGCGGCGGTCGCTCCGCCGGCGCCGTTTCTGACCAGCAGGACCGCAACGGCGATACGCGGCCTGCCCGCCGGCGCGAATGCGGTGAACCACGCGTCGGTGTTCGAGGGATCGCCGCTGCGATCCTCGCCGCCGGGGCCGCGGGTGTCCTCGAGCTCGGCGGTGCCGGTCTTGCCCGCAACCGCCACGCCGGGGATGGCGGCGGCAGTGCCGGTGCCCCGGGCTACCACGGCGAGCATCAGCCGCTCGAGCATGCCGGCCACCGTCTTGGAGGTCACGCGGACCTTGCGACGCCGTCCCGCGCCCGCAGCCTGAAGGGTCGGGATCAGGCGTACCCCGTCGTTGGCCACCGTCTGCGCCACCGAGGCCATCTGCAGCGGGGTGGCGAGCGTCTGGAACTGCCCGATCGCCGTCGAGCCGATCTCGAGTGGCGAGGCGATTCCCTTGCTCTCGGGGAGGGTGCTCGACATCTCGCCGGGCAGCGTCGGCGGGTTATTCCAGCCGTAGCGCTTTGCGGTTTCCACCAGCCGCTCCGAGCCGACCTTCACCCCGAGGGGCCCGAACACCGAGTTGCACGACTCGGCGAAGCTCTCCTCGAAGGTGCCCCCGCAGAGCTCACCGTTCGCGTTCTCGAGATCGACTCCGTCGATCACCGCCTTGCTCTCCACGGGGAATGTGTCCGAGAGCTTCACGAGGTTGGCCTCGAGGGCGGCCGTGGTGGTGACGATCTTGAAGGTCGAACCGGGCGGCTGTGGTGCGGAGAAGGCGATGCCCGCCAGCGCCCGGACGGCGCCGGTGCGCGGATCGAGCGCGGCGACACCACCGAGCCGCCCGGCGAGTGCAGTCACGGCCGTTTCCTGCAGGCGGGTATCGATCGTCGAGCGTATCGCCGGCGCCGGGCGGGGCTCGCTGCGCGCAAGCGCGCGGTCTCCCGCCAGGAGGACTCCCCCCGGTTGCCCTGCCACCTGTCTCTCAAAGACGCGCTCCAGCCCGGATTTCCCCACCGGCGTGCTGCCGGGAAAGCCACGGGCAAAGAGCCGCTTGCGCTCCGTCTTGTCCTTGGTGCTCTCCACCGTTCCCGCCACCGAGAGCGCCAGCGCAGGTAGCGGCGATGTCCGCGCGTCGGCCGAACCCTCCGCCAGGGTCTTGCCGTCGGCAGACAGGATCCTTGCGCGCTCGGGGGCCCGTGTTCTGCGGCTCAGGCGTGCGCCCTCGGTCAGGCCTGGGAAGGCCATCTGCGGCGTCCAGGCCACGCCCGAGTCGCCCACGGACAGCCGGACGGCACCCCGGATGGTGCCGAACACCCGCGTCGGGATTGCCACCGGCAGCGGCACGGTCCCCTCACTCTCGGACTCCGGCTCGGCGGTCCGCACGGAGGTGGCCGTGGCGATCGTGCGCGCACTCTCATAGGCGGCCTGAAAGGCCCCCCGGTCGAAGCGCGCGCGAGCGTCCTCGTTGAGCAGAGCGTGCATGGCGGCGTAGTCCCCGCGTGCCCACGCCCTGCCGAAGTCGCGTGCCACCCGCTCGGAGGCCGACTCCGCACCGATCCCGATGACCACCCCCGCGCCGAGCGCCAGGACCGCCACGACCGCCAGCGCCGGGATGGCTCGGAACATCACGCGCCGGTGGCGCTCGAGCGCACGATCGTCAGCCAAGTGGCTTCCAGGGTACCTTTCCAAGCCTATGACGCCGGTCGACTGGGGCATCCTGGTGTTCATCCTCGCCATGGCGGTCTGGGGCTACGCTCAGGGGCTGATAGTCGGCGCGCTCTCGCTGGCGGGCTTTGCGGGCGGGGCGTTCCTCGGCTCTCGGCTCGGTCCCCTCCTTCTCAACGAGGGATCTGAGTCCCCCTACGCCCCGCTGGTGGCCCTGATCGCGGCCCTGCTCGTGGGGGGCATGCTCGCCTCGGGGCTGGAGCTGATCGGGTTCCATCTGCGCGGCCGGATCGGAAACGAACTCGGGGTGCTCGACGGCCTGGGCGGCTCGGTGCTGATCGCCTGCCTCGGGCTGACGCTCGTGTGGATCGTCGGCGCCGTTGCAATCCAGACGCCGGGCGCACGCGAGTTGAGGGAGCCCGTTCAGCGCTCGGCCGTGGTCAGGCAACTCAACGAGGTCCTGCCTCCCTCCGGGCCGCTGCTGAAGGCGCTCGCGCGCTTCGACCCGTTCCCCCGGATAGCCGGGCCGGACCCGGGGGTCAGGGCCCCGGACCCCGCTATTGCACGTGATCCCCAGGTCCGGGGCGCGGCGCGCAGCGTTGTCAGGGTGCTCGGGACCGCCTGCGGGCTCGGTGTTCAGGGATCGGGGTGGGTGGCGGGGAACGGCTTGGTGGTAACAAACGCTCACGTAGTCGCCGGCCAGGACGACACGACCGTGCAGGTGGGGGGTGAGGGCGAGCGTCACGACACCGATCCCATCTGGTTCGACTCGAAGAACGACCTCGCGATCCTGCGCTCGTCCGGGATCTCCGGAGTACCGGCACTGCGCCTCGACGCCGATGCCCCCGTCGGTACCTCCGGGGCTGTCCTCGGCTTTCCTGAGAACGGTGGCTACGACGCGCGGCCGGCGCGGCTCGGACGGACCCGCACGGTGAGTGCGCGGGACTCCTACGGCCGCGGGCCCGTGCGCCGCCAGATCTCCGCACTGCGGGGGGTCGTGCGCTCCGGCAACTCAGGCGGCCCGATGGTGGACGCAAACGGCCGGGTGATAACCACGGTCTTCGCCTCTACGATCCGGTCGGGTAGCGGGAGCGGGTTCGGGGTACCGGATACGCTTGTGCTGGAGGCATTGAAAAAAGCCGGGCCGGGCGTGGATACCGGTCCCTGCACCAGGTAGCGAGCCAGGCCCTTCGGCCGACAGATCTCTAAGCATGCCCAGGTCACGGACGACTACACCCCTCCTGCTGATGGCCTGCCTGCTGATGGCCTGCCTGCTGATGGCGATCGCCGGGCTCGCCAGGGCCGCGGCCGGGCCCTTGGCCGCGGCCCCGAATCCGTGCCTCGACGCGACGGCACGCACGCAACTGCTGTGCCCGGACCTCGTGATGAGGAGGCCGTTCGGCCTGCGGCTCGACCCCCTTGAGCGACCCGGCCGGCTGCTCCTGCGGGCCGGTAACTCGATCGACAACGTGGGCCTCGGCCCGGCGGAGCTGCACGGCAGGCGCGCCAGCCGGTACCAGATGCGTGCCCGCCAGCGGATCTACCGACGAGGTGGTGGGCGCCTCGGGATCAGCACGGAGGCCCGTCTCCTCTTCAAGTTCGTGCCCGGTCAGACCCGCTATTGGAAGTTCCTTCAGGCGGCGAGCTTCGAGCTCTTCCGGCTCGACTCGAGGGGGCGGATCGGCAGGCGGATAAGGAGGGGCCCCAAGGTGAGCTACTGCCTGCGGGACCTCAGCCATACC
>JACCUO010000238.1 GCA_013811765.1 Thermoleophilaceae bacterium
CAGCAGGTCCCGGCGGGTCTCAGAGCCCATCGGGAGCTCGAGCGCCCAGCTCTCCAGGTCCTGGGCGGCCAGTTCTGCGATGCGACGCTCCTGCCGTGTCATCTACTCGGGTCCCCTCTGGCATCCCTAGTCGGGCGGCCATTAAGTCTCGTTCGCAAGTCCTTGTTGCCTATTCCCTTCGTTCCCGGCCTCCAAACAGTCGCGGGCGCTGCCTCGCTGTGGTAATGCCTCGGTGGGGATGGGACGGCCTGCAGACATAACCGGGACCGGGCTCTACTACCAGTGATGCATTGACGCGGGTTCGAGTCCGCTCCCCGCGGGTAACGCTGGCTCATGAGCACGAAACACCCGATTGAGCGCGGCGGGGAGCGGCGTTCCGTCTTCGCGTCGGTGGCCGAGGCCGGCTCGAACTTCACCAGCTCCCCTGCCTTCTTCGCGGTATGCCTCGCTCTGGTCGCCACGTGGGGCGGCGGGTATGCGCTCGGATTCAGCGACACCTTTCATCACGTTGCGGGCGACGCCATGGCCGCCGTCAGCCTGATTCTGCTCGCGCTGCTCAAGAACTCCGAGCTGCGTGCCGAGCGGGCGATTCAGGAGAAGCTCGATGCGATCGCGGCGGCCCTTCTAGAGCAGCGCCGTGGCGACTCCGAAGCGGCCCAGGGCGATCTCGAGCGCGCGATCGGCATGCACGAGGAGACGTAGACCCGGAGGCGTTCTCGGCGACACTTCCGGGATGAGCCCGCGGCCGACCTGTTTGCAAGGCGACGTTGTTCGCCTGCGTTCCACTGCGCCGGACGACGCCGCCGCGCTTCGCACGATCCTTGCCAAGCCCGAGGTGGCCGCGTGGTGGGGTCCGGTCCCCGGCGACTTTCCCGCCACGGACGATCCGGACGTCACGCGACTGAGCGTCCTTTTCGAGGGCGAAGTCGCCGGACTGATCCAGTTCGGCGAAGAGCCGGAGCCCGAGTACCGTCACGCGACGATCGACATCTTCCTCGACCCACGCCTCCACGGCCGGGGGCTCGGCACCGATGCAGTCCTCACGCTCGTACGCCACCTCGTCGAGGAGCGTGCCCACCACCGGGTGACCATCGATCCCGCTGCCGACAACGGCGCTGCGATTCGCTGCTACGAGAAGGTCGGCTTTCGTCCGGTCGGCATCATGAGGTCGGCCTGGCGCGACCTGACCGGCGACTGGCGGGACGTGTTGCTGATGGAGCTCGTCAAGCTGGACGGCGCGACGTGACCCGAATGCAACCGAGGTCGTCGTCGAAGCGCCGGCTTCATGCGAACGTGATCGCTATAGCCAGACGCTCGTAGCCGGGCCGGCGCCGCCCGGACTGACCCGGCGCCGCTGCAGCGCCCTACAAAACGGAGGGGCAGGGATTCGAACCCTGGAGACGCTTGCGCGCCCAACGGTTTTCGAGACCGCCCCGTTCAACCACTCCGGCACCCCTCCAGAAAGCGCGTCCGGGGACACGGGCTGGAGAGGCTAGCGCGTCCCCCTCCAGCTGCCGGACGGGTTTCCCTCCACTCGCCGGGCGGCTCGCCCTCGAGCCGGCCGGGCATCTCGCCCGGGCGCGCGCTCACGCCCCCCGCGGCCGACCTGCCGGTGCGGCACACTTCCGCCTCGTGCGAGTGCTCTTCGTCTGCCTGGGGAACATCTGCCGGTCGCCCACCGCCGAGGGGGTGATGGCCCACCTCCTGCACGAGAAGGGCCTCGAGGGCCAGATCGAGATCGACAGCGCCGGCACCGGCGGCTGGCACGTGGGCTCGGCACCCGACACCCGGGCGACCGGCGCGGCGGAATGCCGGGGGGTGACGCTCGAGGGCGCCGCCCGCCAAGTCACCGCGGACGACTTCGAGGGCTTCGACCTGCTGCTTGCGATGGATCGCCAGAACGCGGCGGATCTCCACGAGCTCGCGCCGGACGACCAGGCGCGCAGGAAGGTGCGGCTGCTGCGCGAGTTCGATCCTGAGGCGGTGGCTGCCGGCGAGCTCGACGTGCCCGACCCCTACTACGGCGGGGCCGACGGCTTCGAGGACGTGCTCGACCTGGTGACCCGCGCCTGCCAGGGCCTGCTCGCCGAACTGCGGCCAAACCTCGCCCGGTGAGGCTGCCACCACCGCTCGGGGAAGCGATCGAGGCCGCGCTGGGGCAGGCCGTGCGGGAGGGCGCCCGGGTCAGCGGGGGTGACCTCAATGATGCCTGGAAGGTGGAGCTCGAAAACGGCTCTGCCGCCTTCGTGAAGACGGCGGAGGACGCCCAGCCCGGCGGTTACCGCGCCGAGGCCGATGGGCTGGGTTGGCTGAGCGAGCCGGGGGCCATTGCGGTGCCGCAGATGCTCGCCGTGACCGATCCCGACGACCCTGAGGAGGCAGGCCCGCGGCTGCTCGCCCTCGGGTGGATCGAGGAGGGCAGCCTGGACGGCGCCGGCGAGGAGGAACTGGGCCGTGGGCTCGCCGGGATACACGGCGCTGGGGCGCCCTCGTTCGGGGGCGGCGCGCCGCTTCGGCTCGGGCCGCTGTCGATCCCAAACGAGCCGGCCGATTCGTGGGCGGAGTTCTACGCGGAGCGCCGCATAAGGCCGCTCGCCCGCGACGCCGATGCCCGCGGGGCGCTGCCCGAGGGCTGCATGCAGGCGCTCGATCGCGTCTGCGAGCGGATCGAGGACCTGGCCGGGCCCGAGGAGCCCACGGCGCGCCTGCACGGTGACCTCTGGTCGGGCAACGTCCTGGCCGGACGAGACGGCCGCCCCCACCTGATCGACCCGGCCGCCTACGGCGGGCACCGTGAGGTAGACCTGGCGATGCTGCGGCTCTTCGGCGGCCCGTCCCAGCGCTGCTTTGCCGCGTACGAGGAGACCACGCCGCTCGCAGACGGCCACGAGGCGCGCGTGCCGCTGTGGCAACTCTTCCCGCTACTCGTGCACGCCGTGCTCTTCGGTGGGGGCTACGGATCCTCCGTCGCGCGGATCGCCGCGCGGCTGGGCTGACCGGCCGGCGCTCTGAGGAGCCGGCCGGTCGAGCCCCTCAGCGCCGCGAGGCAAAGAACGCCCGCAGCAGCCCTGCCGACTCATCGGCCAGCAGCCCCCCGGCCACCTCGGGCCGGTGGTTGAGGCGGGGCTCGGCGAGCACGTCGAGCACGCTGCCGGCAGCCCCCGCCTTCGGGTCGGTCGCCCCGTAGACCACCCGCGGCACGCGCGCGAGCACGATCGCCCCCGCACACATCGCGCACGGCTCGAGGGTCACGTAGAGCACAGCGCCATCGAGGCGCCAGCCGCGCAGCCGGGTCGACGCCTCCCGCAGCGCGAGTATCTCCGCGTGCGCCGTGGGGTCTCCGCGCAGCTCGCGCTCGTTAGCCCCCGCGCCCACCACCTCTCCCCCGGCGGCCAGCACGCAGCCAACAGGCACGTCGTCGTGCTCGAGTGCGCGTTCGGCCTCTCGCAGCGCCAGGCGCATGAAGTACTCGTCGCGCGGAAAGAAGCTGCGGCTCATCCCGAGCCCCTGGTGACGCTCACCGCCGGGTCATGAGCCGTCGCCCCGTATGCCGCTCGAACGCCGGTAGGCCGGCTAGCAGGCCCAGGCGGTCGGCCAGCCGCATGCCGCTCGCCGCCACGGACAGGGTGCTGTGGCGCCCGCCTGCGAGCGCGCCGGAGTCGATCAGCCCGCGGTACCAATGAATTGTCTCACGCAGCGTCGTGTCGAGCCGGCGCGCGCGGTAGCCCAGCTCACGGCGCGCCTTGCGCGAGGAGTAGCGCCAGTTCTGACCCATGAGCACCAGCCCCTCCGCCGAGATCGCCATCGGGATCCGTAGCGCCTCCGCGCGGCGGGAGAGAGAGCCGACCTCGGGCGGCAGGATCACAAGTGGGTGATTGACGCCCGCGAGCTCGCCGACCCGCTCCAGCAGCTCGACCCAGCCCACGTCGTGGCCGCCGAGCACGTAACGCTCCCCCGGGCGCCCCCGGTCGGCGGCTTTCAGGTGCCCCGCGGCAACGTCGCGCACGTCCACGATGTTCGCCTGGCCATCCACCACGCCGGGTAGGCGGCCACGCAGGTAGTTGCCGATCACGCGCGTGGAGGTCTCGCCCGGCCGGGAGGCGTCCACCGGCACGCCGAGCACGTAGGAAGGGTTCACCGCCACGACCTCGATGCCCGTCCGCACTCCCGCAGCCAGGGCCTCGACCTCGCCCTCGTGCTTCGAGTCGACGTAGGTGAGTCCCAGCCCACCGCCCCTGTAGGGATCCTCCTCGGTTCCCACCTCGCCCGGCGCGACCGGGCCGATGGCCGACACGCTCGAGGTCACGACCACCCGCCCGGCGTCCTCGGCGGCAGCCGCCTCGACCACGACTCGCGGGCCGAGCGCGTTCACATCCCACACCCGCGCCACCGGATTGGCGCCCACGAAGCCGGCCACGTGGAAGACGAGCTCGCAGCGCCGGACCGCCCGGCGCATCGCTCCGCGGTCCAGGATGTCCGCCTTCACGGGCTCTACCCCGAGCGCGGCGAGACCCTCCATCCGGTGGGCGTCGCGGTAGGTCGCGCGCACCTCGTCGCCACGCTCGGCGAGCAGGCGGGCCACGTGTCCGCCGATGAAACCGGTCGCCCCCGTTACGCAGACCCTCAAGTCAGGTCCCGCGGGCGCCGACTTCCATGGCAACTTCCTCGATCGGCCGGTGTTCCTGCTTCGTACACTTGTCACGAGACCGTAGCCCATGCTTCGTATCCCCTTTCTGACGGCGGCGCTGACCGCAATTGCCTTGGTCGCGCCCTCCCAGGCGGCGGCCGCGAGCCCATACGTGTCCGGCGAGGTGATCGTCAAGTACAAGGACGGCACATCAGGCAGCGTGAAGCAGAAGGTCGAGGCCGTGGCGGGCACGGACACCCAGCAGGCGATCCCCGGCGGCTCCCGGCAGCTGGAGATCGAAGACGGCGACTCGGTGAAGGACACCGTGGCCGAGCTGCGCAAGGACCCCAACGTGGCCTACGCGGTGCCGAACTACGAGGCGCATGCGAGTGGCCTCGTTCCGAACGACCCGGCCTTCGGCCTGCAGTGGAACCTCTCCGGGCCGTTTGGCATCAACATGCCCGACGCCTGGGACCTCGCCCGCGCACGCAACGCCCCGGGGGGCCGGGGAGCGGTGGTGGCGGTGCTCGACACCGGCGTCGCCTACCAGAACTTCCGCCGCTTCCGCCGGGTGCCGGACCTGGACCGCTTCGTCCCCGGCTATGACTTCGTGGCGCGCGACCGTCACCCCAACGACCAGAACGGGCACGGGACCCACGTGTCGGGCACGATCGCCGGGAGCACCAACAACGGCGTCGGCGTGGCCGGGATCGCCTACCGGACGAAGATCATGCCGGTGCGGGTGCTCGACTCCGAGGGGGCAGGGAACACGGCGGCGATCGCCCGCGGCATCCGCTTCGCCGCCAGGCGCAGGGTCGCCGTTATCAACCTGAGCCTCGAGTTCGACGCCTCCGTGCGCGCCTCCCAGATCCCCGACATCGTCGGGGCGATCCGCTATGCCCGCAGCAAGGGCGTGCTGATCGTCGCGGCCGCCGGCAACCAGGCCGGCACCGTCGCCGCCTACCCGGCCCGCGCCCGCAACGTGATGGCGGTTGCGGCCACGACCATCCGCGGATGCCAGGCCGACTACTCGAACAGCGGCTTCGACCTGGACATCACGGCCCCCGGCGGCGGAAACGACGCCGCCAACACCGACACCGTCTACGACCAGGCCGTGTGCCGCCCCGGCCAGCCCGGTCCCTTCATCTATCAGCAGACCTTCACGAGCGGCGTACGCACCTTCGGCCTGCCCGGCGGCTACGAGGGCACCTCGATGGCCGCCCCGCACGTGTCCGGGGTGGCCGCGCTCGTGGTCGCCTCGGGGCGGCTGGGTCGCCGGCCGTCCCCGCGCGCGCTGGAGGAGCACCTCGAGCGCACCGCGCGCGACATCGGCACTCCGGGCTTTGATCCGCGCTACGGCTACGGCCTCCTGGACGCAGCCGCCGCACTTCGTTGACCATCGAAGCGCGAAGCCGCTTTGAGCCCCGCTGAGCTCAGACCGTCCGGATGATCATCACGCTGCACGGGGCGTGGTGGGAGATCTTGTTCGGCACCGAGCCGAGTAGGAAGCGCTTTGCCCCCGTCATGCCCCTGTTTCCGACGACGACCAGGTCGGCGTTCTTCTCCTCGGCCACGTCGAGGATGGCGTCGGCCGGGTCCCCCTCCCGGGCGATCGTCTCCACGTCCAGGCCCTCGCCCCGAAGCTCCGCGGCGCTGACTTGAAGTGTGTCCTCCACATCCTCACGCGGGTTGACCATCCACTGAAGGTCCTCGGGCACCTGTAGGCGCTCATCGCGCAGGCGGCCCTCCGGCACGGGCTCGTAGGCGCTCACGATGTAGACCTTCGCGCCGAGGCTCTTCGCGAGCAAGGTGGCTTGCCGCACCGCCTCCTGCGCGGTGGGGGAGCCGTCTGTGCCAACCACGATCGAGCTGAACATTCCTCTCCTTGCGCCGGTCGAGCACGGAGATCCTATTCCACCCGCCCTGGCGCGTCCGAGGCGAGAGCACTAGGATGATCACTCAATGACCGTCTCGACGAAGTGCCTGGCCGTGGACGATCATCCTGCGGTTCGGCAAGGCCTCGCGCTCCTGCTTGCGGGGACCGACGACATCGACTTGGTGCAGTCTGTCGACTCCGGCGAGGCCGTGATGGCCGCCATCAAGGAGCACGAACCCACGGTGGTCATCATCGACGTCCGTCTGCCCGGCATCGATGGCATCTCCGCCGTCAAGCGGATCGCGGACGAGGCACCGCACGTTAATACCGTGGTGTTCTCCGCCTATGGCGACAAACGGCTGCTCTCCGACGCGATCGCAGCCGGCGCGCGCGGGTACGTGCTGAAGGGCTCGCCGCCCGAAGACCTGATCCGGGCTATCCGCACGGTGGAAGGGGGCAAGGCTTTCGTGGACCCGTCGCTCTCCCCCGCGCTGCTGATGACCCAGGAGGTGGCCGACACGCCGCTGTCCGAACGCGAGCGGGAGATCCTCCAGCTACTCGCCGAAGGTCTTCACACCGAGGAGGTGGCGGGGCGCATCGGCCTCTCCGCCGAGACCGTGAAGTCAGACACCAAGCGCGCGATCACGAAGCTCGAGGCGGATGGCCGCGTTCACGCGGTGGCGATAGCGCTCCGCCAGGCGCTGATCGAGTAGCGAAGCTTTAGGGTCCGCGCTTGCGTGGGCCCTTAGTAGCGGTCGCGCGGCAGGCGGTCGCGGTCGCGGGGCAGCCGGTCGCGGTCGTCGGTCACGCCTCCCCGGTCGGACATCGCGAGCGCCAGGGAGGCAACCAGGCCGACCACCCCCGCCACGATCAGGATCGTCCCGACCGTGTTGATGTCTATCCCGGAGATCGAGTCCGTGACCGCGTACCTGAGGATGGCCCCGAGGGCCGCGACGAATATGGCTACTCCGATGGTCACAATCCCTACGTGCCTCGTTTCTGGATCTTCATGCAGGTCGTGGTCTTTCTCTGCCTGCTCGCGTCGATGGTCATCGCCGTGATCAAGCTTTGACGATAGCCGACTCCCCGGCCCGTCGGTGGGCCTCCTCGATCGGCTTCACCCACAACTCCTCGACCAGGATCGTGATCATGGA
>JACCUO010000242.1 GCA_013811765.1 Thermoleophilaceae bacterium
GATCAGCGGCCGCCCGAGCGCGGTGAAGAGCGGGTAGCCGCCGCCGTAGAGGGCGTTTGCCTTGATCGCCGGCAGCACGTAGTCGCGGGCGAACTCCTCGCGCGCGTCGACCACGCGGCAGTCCACCGCCCCGAGGTCGAGGGCCTTGCCGCGCACGACGTCGAAATCCTCGCCCGGCTGCCCGAGGTTCACGGTGAGAGCCACGACCTCCGCCTCGTAGGCCTCCTGGATCCACTTCACCATCACGCTCGTGTCGAGCCCGCCCGAATAGAGCAGCAGCACCCGCCCGACCTCATCGGGATCGGCCTCATAGGAGGCGGTCGTCCTGATCGGCTGGCGCTCCTCGGTCATGGGGCGCGGAACCTAGCAGCGCCTCGTTCATCCGGCCCTCGACGCCTTTTGCATCTCAGGCGTGCAGAAAGCGTCGAGAACGCCGCCGGGGGCGGCGTCATCGGAGCGCCGCGCCGATGCGTCCCACGGCGTCCTCTATCTCCTCAGGCGTGACCGTCAGCGGCGGCAGCAACCTGATCGTGTCCGGGCCGGTCGCGTTCACGACGAGACGCTGATCGAGCAGCAGCCTGCGGGCGAGGGCCGGAGCGTCTGCCACGCGGAAGGCGTGCATCAGACCGCGTCCGCGCACCTCGAGGCCGAGCGCGCCCAGCGCGGAGGAGAGGGCGCCCCCCTTGCTCAGGACGGCCGCCAGGAAAGCCTCGTCGTCCACCACGTCGAGCACCGCGTTCGCGCCCGCAGCGATCACCGGGCCGCCCGCGAACGTCGATCCGTGGTCGCCGGGCCCGAGCGTGTCCGCGTACTCCGGCGTCGTGATGCACGCCCCGATTGGCAGCCCGCCGCCGAGGCCCTTTGCCACGGTCATCACGTCGGGTCGGACCCCGGCGCCCTCCCAGGCCCAGAGGTCGCCGGTGCGGCCCATGCCGCACTGAATCTCGTCGAAGACGAGCAGCGCGCCGTGGCGGTCACACGCCTCGCGAGCGGCGGAGAGCATCTCCTCGGAGAGCGGATGGATTCCGGACTCGCCCTGGATCGGCTCGAGCAGCACCGCCGCGGTCTTATCGCTTACCGCCGTGGCGAGCGCGCCGGGGTCCTCGCGCGAAACGGTCGTGAAGCCGGGCACCAGCGGCGCGAACGGCGCCTGCTTGGCCTCCTGGGGCGTGGCGGAGAGCGCCCCCATCGTGCGGCCGTGAAAGCCTCCCTCCACGACCACGAAGCCGCCTCCGGGCCGATGCCGGCGGGCAAGCTTGAGCGCGCACTCGACAGCCTCGGCCCCGGAGTTCGCCAGGAACACCTTGCCCCCGAGCGATAGCTCCGACAGCCGTGCGGCCAGCCGCATAGCCGGCTCGGTGTAGAAGAGGTTTCCCACGTGCATCAGGCGCCGTGCCTGCGCGGTCACGGCCTCCACCAGGGCCGGGTGGCAGTGGCCGATCTGCACCACCGAGATGCCCGCGAGGAAGTCGAGGTATTCGTTTCCGTCGGAGTCCCACAGGCGGGCGCCCTCCCCCCTGACGAACTCGACGGGGTTGCGGGCATACGTGCCCATCGTGGCCCGGCCCTCCAGTGCCTGGAGCTCGGCTAGGGCCACAGCTTCGTCCCTATCCCCTTGTTGGTGAACAGCTCGAGCAGCAGCGAGTGCGGGCGCCGGCCGTCGACGATGTGAGCGTTCCTCACCCCACCCGCCAGGGCCTGCAGGCATGCCTCGAGCTTCGGGCGCATCCCGCCCTGTACGTCAGGGAGCCGGCGCTTGACCTCCTCGGCGGTGGCCTGCGCGATCAGCGACCCCGGGTCCTTCGGGTCCGCGAGCCAACCCTCGACGTCCGTGAGGAAGATGACCTTGAACGCCCCGAGGGCGGCAGCCACCGCCGCCGCCGCAGCATCCGCGTTCACGTTGTAGGACTGGCCCTCGGCGTCGGCGCCCACGGAGGCCACCACGGGGATGTAGTCCGCCGCGATGTGGTTGAGCACATCCACGTCCACGCGCGCGATCTCTCCGACGAAACCGATGTCGCGCTCGCCGGCGAGCTGC
Source organism: Thermoleophilaceae bacterium (assembly GCA_013811765.1). Classification (GTDB taxonomy): domain Bacteria; phylum Actinomycetota; class Thermoleophilia; order Solirubrobacterales; family Thermoleophilaceae; genus JAAYBF01. The sequence goes on from JACCUO010000242.1 coordinate 2,039, forward strand.
TTCTTCACCGTGAACAGCCGCCCGTCGTCGCCGCACAGCCCCACCGCCGGCTGCCCGTGGCGCCCGAGCAGCAGCACGATGTCCTTGTTCTGCTTGCCGACGAGAACCATCTTCGCCACCTCCACCGTGGCGGCGTCGGAGACCCGCAGACCCTCGACGAACTCGACCTTCATGCCCAGCCGCTCCATGTAGGCGGTGATGTCAGGCCCGCCCCCGTGCACGACCACGGGGTTCATCCCAACGTACTTGAGCAGGACGACGTCACGGGCGAACTCCTCCTTGAGCTCGTCGTCGATCATCGCCGCGCCGCCGTATTTGATCACCACGGTCCTGCCGTGGAAGTCGCGGATATAGGGGAGCGCCTCGAGGAGGGTTCCGACGTCGCGCATCAGCCACGGCCCTTTCCATACTCGGAGTTGAAGGCCACGTAGGCCTCGGACAGGTCGCTGAAGAAGACCTCGGTCTCCCCGCCCTCGCCGGGGACCGTGAGCTCGATCTCGACCTCCTCGCGGCCGACGGCCTTCTCCAGCTCGGCAAGCCCGGCCTGGCCGAGCTCGAGGGCATCGCCTGCGCTGACCACCGGGAGGCCCTCTATCGCCAGGTCGACGACGAAGGGCTCGCCCTCGGGATATGCCTGTCCGGCGGCCTGGAGGATGCGGCCGAAGTTCGGGTCGGCGCCGTGCAGGGCGGTCTTCACCAGCGGCGAGTCGGCAACCGCCCGCGCGATCGGCTCGACCGCATCGACCGCCCCGCGCACCACGACGCGACCGACCCGCCTGGTGCCCTCCCCATCGCGCACGATCTCGAGGGCGAGCTGGCGCAGCAGCGCGTCGAGGGCCTCCCCCAGCGCCAGCTCGTCCGGGGTCTCGGGCTCGACCGCGACCCCGCCGGCTCCGTTCGCAAGGGCGAACACGGTGTCGCTCGTGGAGAGCTGGCCGTCCACAGAGATGCGGTCGAACGAGCGCTTCACACAGACGCCCACAAGCAGGTCGAGCGTGGCTGCGTCGAGCATCGCGTCGGTTTCGACGAAGCAGAACATCGTGGCAAAACGCGGCGAGATCATGCCCGCGCCCTTCGCCTGCGCGCACAGCCTCACGGTCCCCGATGGAAGCGCTACGTCCAGCGCACAGCGCTTCGGGCCGGCGTCGCTCGTGAGGATCGACTCCGAGAAGGCCCCTGCGCCCTCTCCGAGCTCGCCGCAGGCGGCCGCCACGCCGGCGAGCACCCGCTCCCGCGGCAGCTCGCGGCCGATCGCGCCGGTGGAGGCCACGCCGACCGCCGCCGGGTCCACCCCCAGCAGCTCGGCCGTACGCGCCTGCATGGCCGTGGCCGTCTCGTAGCCGCGGCGGCCGTCGCCCACGTTGGAGCAGCCGGAGTTGGCCACCACGGCGCGCAGCCCGTCAAGCCGGGCCTGGCGCGAGACCGTCACGGGGGCGCCAACCCGGGCGTTGGTGGTGAAACGCGCGGACGAGACGGTGCCCGGCTCCTCGGAGACGAGCACGCCCACGTCGAGGCCCTGAGGCTTGATCCCTGCGGCCACGCCGGCGGCGCGAAACCCACGCGGGAGTACCGCAGTGTCGAGCTCTGTGACGTGCACCGGGCGCTCCACCCAGCGAGAGCTGAAGAAGCTCACAGGAGCCCCTCGGTCTCCGGTAGGCCGAGCATCAGGTTCAAGCACTGGACCGCCTGGCCGGCCGCGCCCTTCCACAGGTTGTCGATCGCGGCGAAGGCCAGCACCCGGCCGGTGGCCGGCTCGACGGTGGCGTGGATCCGGCAGACGTTGGTGTCTCGCACGTCGCGCACGCCCGGCGGAGAGTCGGCCGGCTCGACGAAGGGCTCGCCCTCGTAGGCCTCCCGCAGGAGCTCGCGTACCTCCTCGGCGGTCACATCCCGCGAGGGGGTCACATAGCAGCTGGCCAGCAGCCCCTGGTCGATCGGCAGCAGGTGCGGCGTGAAGGTCACCGGGAGTCCGCCGGGCAATTCCTGGTCGAGCTCTGCCCGGTGCCGGTGGCCCTCGACCTTGTAGGCGCTCACGTTCCCGTCGACCGACACGAAGTGCGTGGTGCCGGTGGCCTCCCGGCCCGCGCCGGACACGCCCGACTTGGCGTCCACGACCACGTCCGTGGCCAGCTCGGCCAGTGGAAGCAGTGCCAGCAGCGCCGCCGTGGGATAGCACCCGGGGGCTCCCACGAGCTCCGCCGCGGCGATCCGGTCGCGGTGTGCCTCGGGGAGGCCGTAGACCGCGCGCTCCAGCAGCTCGGGCGCCTCGTGCGGCTGGTAGTGCTCCTCATACAGCGCGCGCGAGAGGCGAAAGTCCGCGGAGAGGTCCACCACCTTGAGGCCCCGCTCGAGCAGCGCCGCGACTGCCGGCGCCGAGGCACCGTGGGGATAGGCCACGAGCACGGCATCCGCGCGCTCGGCGATCGCCGCGGCATCGAAGCCTTCGAGCACGAGATCAACCCGGTGGCGGGGGTACACGTCCGAGAGCCTGCGCCCGGCATCCGTGCGGGCGGTGACCGCCGCGAGCTCCAGCGACGGGTGGCGAGAGACGATGGCGGCGGCCAGCGCCCCGGCAAAGCCGGCGGCGCCGACGACGGCCACCCGATGGTCAGGCACGCAGCCGCCCTCCGATCTGCGCGAGCGCGGCCTCGATCTCCGACCGGGCCACCGCCACTTCCTCGTCGGTCAGCGTGCGGTCGGGGGCGCGGAACGCGAGCCGCAGGGCCAGTGAGCGGTTGCCCTCCCCTACCTGCTCGCCCATGTACATGTCGAACACTCGCACGGTCCGCAGCAGCTCCCCGCCGCCGGCGCGCACGGCGGCCTCGACCTCGGCGGCGCTCACCCCGAGCGGCGAGAGCACCGCGATGTCCTGCAGCACCGCGGGATAGCTGGTGAGATCCTCGAAGGCCGGCGGCGCCGTGGCCTCCTCGGTGAGCGCGTCGGCGTCGAGCTCGAAGGCCGCCGCCGACTCCAGGTCCCATGTCCGCGCCACGACGGGGTGAAGCTCACCGATCCAGCCGACGGCGCGCCCTTCCAGGAGGGCCCTCGCGGCGCGGCCGGAATGCAGGAACGGCTGCGAGCCGGCTTCGACCTCCAGCCGCAATCCCGAGGCGCCGAAGAGCGCCTCCACCACCGCCTTCGCCGCATGGAAGTCAGCAGGTACGGCCTCGCGGCGCCAGGTGCCGGGGGCCGCCTCCGTCAGGAGCCCCCCGAGGTGGTGGCGCTCGCGCGCCGGCGTCTGCCCACGGGGGCTCCCCGGCGGCACCTCCGGGCTCTCCCCCGGGCCGTAGACGTGCGCGGACTCGAACAGTGCGAGACCAGCCACTCCATGAGCGATGTTGCGAGAGGCGGCGTCGAGCAGCCCCGGCAGCAGCAGGGGACGCATGACCGATTGATCCTCGCTGAGCGGGTTCGCCAGCTGGAGGCTTGGCGTCTCGGCCAGCCGCAGCCGCTTCAGGGCATCCGGGCCGATGAAGCTCCAGCTCACCACCTCGTGGAGGCCCCGGTCGCGCAGGGCATCCTCCAGCCGCCGCCGTAGCCGCTGCCGGGGCGTGAGCCGACCGACCGCGCGGCGGCGGGCGGGCAGGGTGGCGGGGAGCCGCTCGAGCCCGTAGATGCGCGCCACCTCTTCGATCAGGTCTGCCTCCCGCTGGACGTCCATGTTGCGCCAGTGGGGAACGCGCACGCCGACCACGTCGCCCGGCTCCAGGCTCGTGCCGAAGCCGAGCCCGCCGAGGATCTGCCTGACCTCCTCCGCCTCTATCGCCTGCCCGAGCAGGCGCTCCACGCGGTCGATCCGGAGCGCGACCGTACGGGGCGCTGCCGGAGACGGATAGGCGTCGATCGTGCCCGGCACCATCCGCGCCCCACACAGCTCGACCATCAGCTTCGCGGCGAGCCGTTGGGCTTCCATCGCCAGCTCGGGGTGCAACTGCTTCTCGAAGCGGGTGGAGGCCTCGGTGCGCAGCCCGAGCGCCTTCGAGGTACGCAGGATGTTCGGCCCCACCCAGGTGGCGGACTCCATCAGCACTCGCGTGGTGTCCTCGGAGACCTCCGAGACCTGGCCGCCCATGATTCCGGCGATTCCCGAAGGCCCCTCGGCATCACACACCAAGGCCGCCTCGGGACCGAACGCGCGCTCGGTGCCATCCAGGGTGACCATCCGCTCGCCCTCATGGGCCCTGCGCACCACGATCCGGCCGCCTCGAACCTGGTCGAGATCGAACGCGTGAAGGGGCTGGCCGCAGGCGAGCATCACGTAGTTGGTGATGTCCACGACGTTCGAGATCGGTCGCTGGCCCGCCGCGGTCAGCCGCTGCTTGAGCCACCCCGGCGACGGGCCGATCCTCACGTCCTCGAAGACGCGCGCGACAAAGCGCAGGCAGATGTCGGGGTCGGCAATCTCGACCGTGATGTGCTCCTCGGCGCGGTCCTCGCCGGTGGCCTCCGCGTCCGATGCGGTCGGGTCCTCGGCAAGACCCGCGCCGGTGGCCGCATGCACCTCCCGAGCCACGCCGTAGACGGCCAGGCAATCCGGACGGTTGGGGGTGATCTCCAGCTCGAGGACCTCATCCGTGATCGGGAGATGCTCGTGCAGCGGTGCCCCGGCCGACAGGCCGCCGGGGAGCACCATGATCCCCGCGTGATCGCCGCCGATCCCCACCTCGTCCTCGGCCAGGATCATGCCGCTCGAGGTGACACCTCTCAGCGTTGCCTCACCGAGCCGGGTGCCGTCTGGCATGACCGCCCCCGGCAGCGCCACGGCCACCGTCTGACCGCTCTCGACATTGGGTGCGCCGCAGACGATCGTGCGCGGCTCGCCGGAGCCGTCGTCCACCTCGCACACGCTGAGGCGATCGGCGTTCGGATGTCTCTCCGCCTTCAGCACGTGGCCCACGACGAAGCCCTCGGTGGCGCCCACCCCCAGCCGCTCGATCCGCCCCACCTCGGTGCCGGTCATGTCCAGGCGCTCGGCGAGCTCCTCGGCCGACAGGCCGGGGTCGGAGTACGAATGCAGCCAGCTGAGGGGGACCCTCATGACCCGAACTGCTCCAGAAAGCGCACGTCGTTGTCGAAGAAGAGCCGCAGGTCCGGCACGCCGTGGCGGAGCATCGCGATCCGCTCGATTCCCATCCCGAACGCGAAGCCCTGCACGCGCTCGGGGTCATAGCCGTCGTCCTTGACGAACCCGAGCACGTTCGGGTCCACCATCCCCGAGCCGAGGATCTCGATCCAGCCGGAGCCCTTGCAGAGGTTGCACCGCGAGCCGTCGGGCACGTAGCCCCTGCCGGCGCACTTGAAGCACGACACGTCGACCTCCACGCTCGGTTCGGTGAACGGGAAGTAGTGCGGACGCAGCCGGATCTCCCGCTCCGCGCCGAAGATCGCCCTGGCGAACTCCAGCAGCACGCCCTGAAGGTCGCCGAGGGTGATGTCCTCGTCCACCGCCAGCCCCTCGATCTGGTGGAACATCGGGGTGTGGGTGGCGTCGGAGTCGCGCCGGTAGACCCGCCCCGGGACGATGATGTAGATCGGCGGCCCCTGCTCCTCCATCGCCCGCACCTGCATCGGCGAGGTGTGGGTGCGCAGGAGCACCTCGTCCGCCCGACCTCCTTCAAGGTAGAAGGTGTCCTGCAACATCCGGGCGGGATGGTCCCGCGGGTGGTTGAGCGCGGTGAAGTTGTAGTAGTCGAACTCGACCTCGGGGCCCTCCGCCACCGAGAACCCGAGGCCGAGGAACACGTCCTCGATCTCGCGCCGGGTCTCGGTGATCAGATGCAGGTGGCCGAGGGGCAGGGGCGGGTC
>JACCUO010000271.1 GCA_013811765.1 Thermoleophilaceae bacterium
GCTCTGCGTTCAGGCCAGAGTGCGCGGTGCTGCTCAATGTGGAGGAGGATCACCTGGACCGTCATGGGGATGTTGCCGCCTACCGCGAGGCCAAGCTGCGGATCTTCGCGAACCAGGGACCCGGGGACCACGCATTGGACCCCACGGCGACCGCCGCGGAGACGTCGGTGACGGGAGGGGTGCTCTCCGTACGCGGTGAGCCGTTGCTCGCACTCGACGAGATCCGCCTGCGCGGCGCCCACATTCTCGAGAACGCCCGCGCGGCTGCCCTGGCGGCCCGCGCGACTGGCGTGCCGGCGGAGGCGGTCGCCCTCGCCCTGCGCAAATTCGCCGGCGTGGCTCACCGGCTCGAGGAGGTGGCCACCGTGGACGGGGTGCTCTACGTGAACGACTCGAAGGCCACCAACGTGGCCTCGGCCGTGAAGGGCATCGAGGCCTTCGAGGGCGGTGTCCACGCGATCCTCGGAGGCAGCCTCAAGGGCGGTGGCTTCGCCGGGCTGCGCGATGCCGTTGAGGCCCGCTGCAGAGCCTGCCACCTGATCGGGGAGGCTCAGGAGAGGCTGGCGGCGGACCTCGCCGGTGCTGCCCCGCTGCTCCGGGCAGGCGGGCTCGAGGAGGCGGTGGCACGGGCCTCGGAGGCCGCGCTGCCAGGCGAGGTGGTGCTGCTCTCGCCGGCGTGTGCCTCCTACGACGCGTTCCGCGACTACGAGGAGCGGGGGGAGCATTTCCGCGCCCTCGTCCGGGGCCTGGAATGAGTCCGGGCGCGCGCGTCGAAGGAGCTTCGGATGTCCTCAATCCGTATGCGCAGCAAGCGACCGATCGAGTTCTCGATCCTCTACACAGCCACCCTGTGCATGCTCGCCCTGGGGGCGGTGATGGTGTACTCCGCGAGCTCGGCCGAGTCGCTGCTGAACGGCTCGCAGGATCCGTCGTTCTATCTGAAGCGATACGTGCTGTTCGGGCTTGCGGGACTGGTGGTCCTGCACCTCGTCTCGCGCTTTGGCCTCCAGTTCGTGGAGCGGCTCACCCCGATGCTGCTGATGGGGGCCTTCGCGCTGACCGTCGCGGTGATGGTGCCGGGGCTGGGGGTAACCGTGAACGGCGCCACGCGCTGGCTTGGCGCCGGGCCGCTGCAGTTCCAGCCATCCGAGCTGCTCAAGCTCGCCCTGATGCTCTACGCGGTTCGGCTGCTGGCGGCTCGCCCGGAGTCCGTCGTGCGGATCGGCGACCTCGCCCGCCCGCTGCTCATGGTGGTGGGGGCGGCCTGCGCGCTGCTGATGAAGCAGCCCGACATGGGCACCGCCCTGGTGATCTGCTTCGCGCTCGTCGCGCTGCTCACAGCCGCAGGCACCCCGATCCGGAACCTCGGGCTGATGGGCGGTGGGCTGGCGGGCCTGGCCCTGGTATTGACGCTGATCGAGCCCTACCGGATGGCGCGCCTCACCGCCTTCCTCGACCCGTTCTCAGACCCCGAGAACACGGGGTTTCAGGCCGTGCAGGCCCTTACTGCGGTGGGGTCGGGCGGCCTGGTGGGAGTCGGCCTGGGCGAGTCCGTCCAGAAGATCTTCTACCTGCCCGAGGCTCACACCGACATGATCCTCGCGATCATCGGAGAGGAGCTCGGGCTGCTGGGCATCCTCGCGGTGGCGCTGCTGTACTGCATGATCGGCTACGCGGGCCTGCGCGCGGCCAAGTCCGCCGGCGACCGCTACACCAAGCTGCTGGCGGTTGGCATCACCTCGCTCATCGTCTGCCAGGCCACGCTCAACTTCTTTGCCGTCCTCGGAATGGCGCCGTTGACCGGCGTGCCGCTGCCGTTCATCTCCTACGGGGCCACCAACTTGATCGTGCTGCTCGGAGGGATGGGACTGTTGCTCGGTATCGCCGGCGGTGGCCGTGCGCCGGCGCGTGGGGCCAAGCCGCGACTGCGGGGGATCGACGGAGGTCGAAGTGACCACCGTGGTGATAGCGGCGGGCGGGACCGCAGGGCACGTGGTGCCGGCCCTGGCCGTAGCGGACGCGCTGCGGGATAGCGGGGCCAACGTCGAGTTCGTCGGCGGCGAGCGAGCCGAGGCTGAGCTCGTGCCCGCCGCGGGCTACCCGTTCCATCGGCTCTCGGTCACGGGCATCGACCGCCGCAACCCACTACGCGCTGCCCGCGCCGCCGTCCTTGCGCTGCGGGCCACCGCAGGAGCCCGGCGCATTCTGAGTCGATCCGGCGCGGCGGTGGTCCTGGGCGGCGGCGGTTACGTGGCGGGCCCGGTCGGCCTGGCCGCGCGCTCACTGGGCCTTCCCCTCGCGGTCACGGAGGCGGACAGCCACCTCGGCGTGGCCAACAGGTTGCTCGCGCCGCTTGCCGCGCGGGTGTTCCTGGCCTTTCCGCTCGAGGGTCGCACCGGTGAGCGGTACGTCCTGACGGGTCGACCGGTACCCGCGGGGACAGGGACGGCGGACCGCACTGCCGCCCGTGAGCGGTTTGGAATCGGGGCCGACGAGCGGTGCCTGCTGGTCTTCGGCGGCTCGCTCGGGGCCAGGCGCCTCAACGACGCCTCGCTGGAGGCTTTCGGCCGCGCCGCGCCGTGCGCCGTCCTGCACGCCTGCGGGCGGCGCGACCATCCCGGCCTCGCGAGCCGCCTTGCGGAGATGGGGAACCTGCCGCACTACCACCTGCACGCCTACGTGGAGCCATTCGCCGACGCCCTGGCGGCCGCCGATCTCGTGGCCGGGCGGGCGGGCGGCTCGGTGCTGGAGGTGGCCGCAGCCGGGCTCCCGTCGATTCTCGTTCCCTACCCCCATGCCACCGCGGGCCATCAGACAGCGAATGCGCGTTACATGGCCGAGGCCGGCGCCGCGGTGGTGGTGCCGGACGAAGAGCTCGACGGGCCGCGGCTGGCGGGCGAGCTCGCCGAGCTCCTGGGCGACCCACAGCGCATGGCCACTATGGCGGCGGGCGCGCGGGCCGTGGCCAGGCCGGACGCCGCGCAGAGGATCGCCCGGGAGGTCCTGGCGCTGGCGCGCTAGCGCCTTGGGCAGCGGCGGGGCTTGCTGGACCCGGGCATCAGGCAGGCGTCCCGGCGCGCCGGGACGCTTCGCGACCGCGTAGTCAGGCGCGTGAACTTCCCGATCGCCCCGCGTCTGGTGATGCGAATCTCGATCACCGTTCCGGGACCGTAGATCCGCTGGAAGCGCTTGAGCCGCAGCGACCCTCGGCGGCCGAGGCGCCCGCGGAAGCTTCCCCTGGGACAGCCCCGGCCCCTGCAGCGCACGCTCACGGCGGCGCTCCTGGGGCCTCTGCGAATCTCGAGGCCCGAGATGAAGGTGAGCCCGCGCGCGAGGCGACCGGCGACGATCACCCGCGGAAACGGCCGCATCTTCCGAAGCCCGCCGGTCGGAGAATTGGTGCCGGGCCCCGTTCCCGTTCCCGCGCCGCCGGGGCTGCCTCCGCCCGATCCGGGCGGGTTGGCGATCGGGCCGACCGGGGGGGATGCCACGACCCTCGTTCCCAGGCCTTCGGCAGTTACGAGTACCCGGGCGAACTGACCGAGGTCGCTTGGTCCGGTCGTGTAGGAGGCGCCAGTGGCGCCGGAGATGCTCTGGCACCCGGAGCCGTCCACCGCCGCGCAGCGCTGCCACTGGCGCCGGTAGGTCACGTTGGCGGGGCTCGGGTCATTCCAGGTGCCGAGCGTGGAGCTGAGCGTGGACCCGATCTGGGTCGCGCCCGACACCGCCGGCGCGGCCGAGTTCGTGGGCGGGGCTGCCACGATCCTCGCGGTGAGCGCGGAGGCAGCGGAGTCGGGACCGAGCAGGGAGTTCGTGGTGACCACCGATCGGATGCGCCTGCCGAGGTCGGCGGTGGTGAGCAGGTAGGAGGACGCGGTCTGTCCGGGAACGGGCGGATCACACAGTTCTTCGGAGTCGCAGCGCTGCCAGGCATACCTGTAGGTCCCGTCGGTGCCCAGCCACGTCCCGTTGGTGGTGGAGAGGGTGCGACCGTTCCTGGCCGTCTCCGGTGGCGACGTGTTGAGGTCATCCGCCATCGCCGGCGCGGCGAGCCCGAGCACGGCCAGGCAGATCAGCGCACAGGTGAGCGCGATCCGTGTACCTCGCGCCTTGGCGGCGCGGCTTGTGTGTTCCCTTGTCAGTGGCATGAGCCGTGCCTCCGTGCTGCCTAGGGTGATCCCCGGGCGAGGCCCGACAGGAGAGGGTAGCCATCGCCCCGCACACCCACAAGGAGGATCGGGCGCGACTATGGTGGCGCGCGATGAGCGGCGGACCCTTCGCGCACCGCAGGCTTCACTTCATCGGGATCGGCGGTGTGGGCATGAGCGGCCTGGCGTCGGTGACCCGCACGCTTGGCGCCGAGGTCAGCGGCTCGGACCGAGCCGACTCCTCCTACACGGAGCGGCTGCGGGGCGAGGGAATCGACCCGACGATAGGCCACGACGGGGCCCTCGTTCCCCCGGATGCCGAAGTGGTGATCTCGACCGCGATACCCGACGACAACCCGGAGGTTGAGCGCGCCCGCGCCGCTGGTGCGCGCGTGGTGCACCGCGGGGAGCTGCTCGGCGAGGTCTCACGGCTCAAGCGGACGATCGCGGTGGCCGGCACCCACGGGAAGACCACAACCTGCGGGATGCTCGCCCACGCGCTGCTTGCCTGCGGTCGCGAGCCCGCATATCTCATCGGGGGGGAACTGCGCTCCACCGGCACGAACGCCGCCTGGGGCGACGGGGAGTGGGCCGTCGTGGAGGCGGATGAGTCCGACCGGTCGTTCCTCGAGCTGGGACGTGACGTGGCGGTGGTGTTGAACGTGGAGCTGGATCACCACGCCAGCTATCGCTCGCTATCGGACCTGCAGGCCGCGTTCGCCGAGTTCACCGGCCCGGCCGGAGCCAGGATCCTCGCCGAGGGCGTGGATCTGCCAGGCCGCGGCCCTGCGGTGACGTTCGGCATCGCAGCGGGAGAGGTGCGCGCCGAGGCTCTCGAGCTGCGACCGCTCGGGTCGCGGTTCCGGGTGCAGGGCGCTCCGGTCGAGCTGAACGTGCCGGGCGCCCACAACGTCCTGAACGCGCTGGCGGCGATCGCCGCGTGCCGCGTGGCGGGAATCGAGCCCGGCGAGGCCGGGCCAACCCTCGCCGGCTTCCTCGGCACGGGCCGGCGCTTCGAGGACCGGGGGCAGACGCCTACCGGCGCCCGCGTGTTCGACGACTACGCACACCACCCCACCGAGGTACGAGCCACCCTGGAGGCGGCACGAACGCTCGGCGCCCGGCGGATCGTCGTCTGCTTTCAGCCCCACCTCTACTCCCGCACGCGGGAGCTGGCGGACGCCTTCGGACGCGCACTCGCCCTCGCGGATCTCGTCGTGGTGCTCGATGTCTATCCGGCGCGGGAGCGCGCCGAGGACTTTCCCGGCGTGAGCGGCCTGCTGGTGGCCGAGTCCGCCGCCGAGGCCGCGGGGGGACGGTCCGTCTGGTGGCTGCCATCCATGGGGGACGCCGAGCGGATGCTCGGCGCAGAGCTGAGGGAGGGCGATGTACTGCTCACCCTCGGGGCCGGCGACGTGGACCGGCTGGCCGGCCGCCTCACCACCGAGGCGCGGTGATGAGGGTCCCCGCCGGAGTAGAGCGCGACCACCCGCTTGCCCGCCTCACGACGGTGCGAACGGGCGGCCCGGCCGACTACTTCGCTCGGCCTACCTCCGAGGAGCGTCTGGTCGAGCTTCTGGGCTGGAGCGAGGAGTTCGGGGTAGAGGTAGGAGTGGTGGGCTCCGGATCGAACCTCCTGGTAGCCGATGACGGATTCCGAGGAATTGTCATGAAGTTGGACGGGCAGCTCGCCTCGATCGAGCGCGAGGGCACGCGCCTGCTCTGCGGCGGGGGCGCCCGCCTCCCCCAGGCCTCCGCTCGCGCCGCCCGCGATGGGCTGAGCGGGCTCGAGTTCGGCGTGAACATCCCCGGGACGGTCGGCGGCGCCGTGAAGATGAACGCCAACGCCTACGGGGGGGAGCTCCGTGACGCGCTCGAGTGGGTTCATGTGGCCACCCCCGCCGGGGTCGGCCGGCGCGCCCCCGCCGAGCTCGGGTTCTCCTACCGCAGGTCGAACATCCGACCAAGGGAGATCGTGGCGCGGGCCTCGTTCTCGCTCACCCCGGCCGATCCCGAGTCGGTCAAGAGAACCCTCGCCGACATGCGCAGTCGGCGCAAGGACGCCCAGCCCTCCGGGATCAAGACCTTCGGCTCCACGTTCAAGAACCCCGAGGGGGCCGACGGCGAAGGCCGCAGCGCCGGAACGTTGCTCGACCGGGCCGGCTGCCGAGGGCTGGCGGTGGGCGGGGCGCGCTTCTCGGAGAAGCACGCCAATTTCGTGGAGAACACCGGGGAGGCGAGCACCGCGGACATTCTCGCCCTCATGGGCGAGGGGCGTCGTCGTGTGCGGGAGCGGTTCGGCGTGGCGCTCGAGCCCGAGGTGCAGTTGCTGGGTGAGGTGGACGCCGCCGCCCTGTACGGCCCATGAGCGTGGCCGGGACCGCAGTCGCTGCCGGGCGCCGCCCGGCAGGCCTGAAGCCCCGAACGGCGCTGATGGCCCGCCTCCGGCGCCGGCTGATCGCGTTCGTGGTCATAGCGGGGATTCTCGTGGCGGGCTACCTGCTCTGGCTGAGGGACTCCTCCCTGGTCCAGGTCGAGACGGTGACGGTCACCGGGCTCACCCAGGCCGACGGTGCAAAGGTCCGTGCGGCACTGGACGCGGCCGCAAGGGAGATGACCACACTGCATGTGGATCGCGAGAGGCTGGAGCGGCTGGCCGCGCCATTCCCGATCGTGCACTCGATCGACGTGCGCCCGGACTTCCCGAACGGGATGCGCATCCACGTGTCGGAGCGCCGGCCCGCGGCGCTGCTCGTGTCGGGCTCGCGCCGGGTGCCCGTCGCGGCCGACGGCTCGCTGCTGACCGGGCTCGCGGTCAAGGGAGGGCTGCCACTGGTGCGGGCCGGGGGCGCCCTGCCCAGCCGGCGGCTTGGGCCCGGCGCGCGACTGGCGGCAGTGAGGGTGGCCGGCGCGCTGCCCGCCGCCCTCGGGTCGCAGGTCAAGGAGATCCGGACGGAGCAGGGGAAGGGCGTGGTCGTGCCACTCGAGAACGGCCCGAGCGTGGTCTTCGGGGACGGGAGCCGTGTGAGGGCCAAGTGGGCTGCCGCTGTCCGCGTGCTCGCCGACCCCGACGCGGCGGGCGCGGAGTACGTGGACGTGCGCATTCCCGAGCGCCCCGTGGCCGGAGGGCTGCCCGTGAAGACGGTGGCGC
>JACCUO010000284.1 GCA_013811765.1 Thermoleophilaceae bacterium
GGCTCATAGTGGGACGGCGCGACGCCAAGCGACAGCTCCACCCGGCGAACTCGCTCGAGAGTGCGCTGCTGGAGCGTCCGGTTGGCGGCCAGGATGTCGGCCACCACGCCCAGCGCCACGAGCTGCACGGCGATCACCACCAGGGTGGAACCGAGGATGAGCGACTGCACATGGCCTTCGCCCTCTCCGGCGAAGAAGAAGTAGAGGAAGCGGGTCCAGATGATGGCCGCGGGGACCGCCACGAGGGCCGCCGCGATCATGAAGACCCGCAAGGGCTCGTACAGCGCATAGATCCGGAAGATCGAGCCGGCGTTTCGCCGCACGTATGCCCACATCGAGGGGAAGAGGCGCGACTCGCGCGTGTTGTCGTTGGTCCGGATTGGGACGTGATCGACCGCCACGAGGTTCTTGCCGGCCTGGATGATGGTCTCGAGCGTGTAGGTGAACTTGGAGACCACCTGCATCTGCAGGGCAGCCTCGCGGTTGTAGGCGCGAAAGCCCGAGGTGGTGTCGGGCACGTCCGTGCCCGAGGCTCGGCGCACGACCGCGCTGCCCAGGCGCTGCAGGCGCTTCTTCAAGGGCGAGAAGTGCTCGATCGTGTCCGTCTCCCGGTCGCCCACCACCATATCTGCGCGGCCCTCGAGGATCGGGGCCACGAGCTTATGGATGTCGGCGCCCAAGTACTGGTTGTCGGCGTCCGTGTTGACGATGATCTCCGCGCCGAGCTTGAGTGAGGCGTCCAGCCCGGCCTGGAAGGCCGCTGCGAGCCCTTTGTTGTTGGTGAGCTTCACGACGTGGTCCACGCCGTGCTCCTTTGCGACCTCGATCGTGCGGTCGGTGGACCCGTCGTCCACGACGAGCCATTCCACCTCGTCCATGCCCTCGATCTCACGCGGGAGGGCGGCCAGCGTCGCCGGCAGCTGAAGTGCCTCGTCTTTGCACGGGATCTGGATGATGAGCTTCATGGGGTGAGGGGAGCCGCCGGGAGGGAAGGGGGCGGACCGCCTGAGGGCACCACGACCCTCTCCCTGCTCTGGGGAGGGCGCGGAACGCCCGAGGCTAGCAGAGCATCCGGCAGCGCTCAGCGGGGGGAGGGCACCGCGGCGAAGCGTTCCCCGGGGGGGCCGAGGATGTCCCAGCCCCCCACGCGGCGGATGTGACGCGAGCGGCCGGAGCGGCGCGCTCTCACACCGGTGTCGGGACCGGTCGCCTTGAACACGAACGCGCTGCCGCGCGACTCCTGCACCTCATCGAGCGAAACCATGGCCTCCCACGCCAGGTGGGTCTCGAAGGGCCGGTTCACGCTCGGGGGGCCGAGTGCCGCCACTCGGTCTGGGCCGCCCGCCGCGCGCACCGCGTCCTCGAGATCCGCGTGCAGCCGGGTCACCCGCTCCACCCTCGTCCACTGGCGATCCAAGCCGCTCGTCCGGTCCGAGAGGAAGGGAATCAACGCCGCTGCGATGAGGACGGCCACCCCCGCCACCGCGGCCGGCCGGCCCACGGCGGTGGCCAGACGGACCGCGCCCACCCCCGCCAGTACGCAGGCGATCACCACCGCCGGCAGGAAGTAGCGCGCATTACCGGAGAATCCGTTCTCGGTCATCACCACGATCAGTGCCACCCACAGGACCGCCACCGCCCCGAGCATCAGCGTGACGCGCTCGCGGCGCCGCACGGCGAACGTCAGGGCGGCCAGCGCGCCGAGCTCGAGCGGGAGCCCGGCCATGTCGTGTACCCGGTCCAGGGCTTCGAGCCAAGGCTGATCGCGCAGTGAGAGGCTCCACGAGGGCTCCACCCGCGCCTGGGCGCCCGCGTCGAAGGGGTCTCCCGAGCCGATCCACTCGGGGACGAGCCAGAGGACGGGCAGCGCGACAGCGAGCCCGCCCACCAGACGCCGTGCTCCGGGCTCGGCCCGGAAGAGCCAGATGGCGTAAGGAAGGAGAAACGCGAAGATCTCTGGCCGCAGCAGGCAGGCGGTGAAGCCCAGCAGCAGGGCGTGCCGGCGTTCGCCGTCGAGGTGGCGCTCCACCGCCCAGAGCATGAGCCCCACCGCGAGCGGGACCTCGTTTCCGTGGGCCATGTACCGCACCCACTCGGGAGTGAGCAGCAGCGCCAGGGTGGCCACCACCCCGGCGCCGATGGCGGTGAACCGCCCCGGGCCCGCCAGCCGCTGCGCGAGACGGAAGGCCATCGCCAGGGCCAGCAGCGCTCCCGCGCGCGCCACGACGAGCCACAGGGCGGGGGGAATCGAGTCGCTCAGCTTGTCGAACGGGGCGAACGCCAGGGTGAAGATCACGGGGCCCGGCTTCCACGACGGGCCGCCCACGGTGTCGAACTCGAGGAAGGCGATCTCGCGGCCCCAGACGATCCACGCCCAGGGGTCATAGCTCGGCTGCGATGGGAGCAGAAGGGACGCCGCGGAGAGGGCCAGGCAGCCTGCGACGAGGGCGCGCATCGCCCGCCGACGCTAGCAGCAAGGATCGCGCCCTCCGGCTACTCCTCGGTCAGGCAGGCCTCGACCTTCTCGAGCTTCGCCTCGCTTGCGTCGCGGACGAAAAGAAGGGCGGCGCCGATCTGCTGGGTCCCCTCCGCCTTGCCCTCGAACTGCCGGCCCTCGGCCTCGAGGGAGGACTGGAAGAACTTGATCAGGGGCCCGCCGGGACCGTCGATCTCGATCTCCTTCTCACCCACCGGGCGGGCGTTCAGTTCCGCCTCCTCGCGCAGGCACGCGAGGGCCACGCCGCGCTTGTCGGTCTCGTCCACCGGCCGCGGGCCCGCGGTGGGCTTGGAGTCACCGGCGCCACAGCCGGCGCCGCCGATCGCCAGTGCGCATGCGGTGGCGAGGGTGAGTGTGCGGGTCCCCATCGATGGGGCAGAGTAGTGGTCTCCTACCGCAGTGGGGGCGTGGCGCGCATGATCCGCTGCGCCTCGAAGAAGGCCGGCTTGCGGGCGCCGCTCTCCTCGATCAGGCCCTTGTGGTTGTAGGGAGGCTGGGGGAAGGGGTTCCCGCCGCCCCAGGTGGGATGCACGCGAAAGTCGCGCAGCGCCCACACCATCGAGCCGTTCACGAATGGCCTGGAGGCCTGGATCTCGAGGTGCTCGCGCACGTACCGGGACTGGAAGAGGAACGTGCCCTTCTGCCCTTCGGGCCCGTCGAAGGTCGACTCCGCCCCGAACTCCGTGACGAAGAGCGCTTTGTCCGGATAGGTGGCGTGGAGCGCGTCGAGGCGCGGGCCGAGGTCCTGGGTAGTGGCGGGGCCCGCCGGCGGCAGCGTGCCGTTGTACCAGCCGTAGTACTCGTTGACGCCGAGGGCGTCGACCGAGCGAAGGGCCGGGTGGCCCTCCGGCTGGTTTAGGCGGTCCACGCGGTCGATGGCCACCAGGCGAGTGCGGTCGAGCTTGCGGATCTCGCGCGCGGTAGTGGTGATGAAGCGTGCCTGCCCGGGGCCGATCGGCGGCTCCTGCAGCTCGTTTGCCATCGACCACGCGAAGATCGACGGGTGGTTGCTGTCGCGCAGCACCATCTCGCGATTGGCCTGCACCGCCCTTGCGCGCAGGGAGGGGATCTCCATGCGATCGTTACGTATCTGGTAGACGGGTGCCTGGCTCCACACGAGGATCCCCCGGCGGTCGAGGGCCTCGAGCATCGCCGGGTGCATCGGGTAGTGAACGCGCACGACCGACGCACCCAGCTCCGCGATCTCGGCGAGCGTCTCGCGGCGGTGCGCGGGTCGCCACGCCGCTCCCGCCAGAGGGTGGTCCTCGTGAAAGCTCACCCCCCGGAGCTGAAGCGCCCGGCCGTTGAGAAAGACCCTGCCGTCCGCGCGCTTGAAGATCCGGCGCACCCCGAAGGAGGTGCGGTATCCGGCCCGCAGGCCGCCCGGAGCCGTGGCGGAGAGGCCAAGCCCGTACAGGCTGGCCTTGCCTTTGCCCGGACGCCACAGCTGCGGCTTGGGGATGGTGAACGAAAGGCCGACCTCACGCCGCGAGCTCGCGTCCATGGCGCGCACAAAGCGAATCGTGCGGTCCTTGCCGACCCGCAGCGTGAGCCGCACCAGGGCCTTGCGTCGCGTGGCGTTGCGCAGCTGCATGCGCACCTTCACGCGGGCGGCGCAGCGCGTGCACCTCTGGGTGGGCAGAGCGGTAAGGCCCTCCACGTCGAGCCCGCGCACCGGACGGACATACACCTCGCGCAGCAGGCCGCCGAAGTTCCACCAGCCGCCGGTGCCGAAGCCGTTGACCTTGGCCGGGCGGGCGTGGGTGAGGTCGGTGGGCGAGCGCAGGGTGGAGGCGCGCACCACCAGCCGGTTGCGGCCTCTGCGAAGGCCCTTGAGCTGGGCCTCGAACGGAAGGTATCCGCCGGCGTGCTCGGCGATCTTGCGGCCGTTGAGGAAGACGGTGGCAAAATGGTTGACGCCCTCAAAGCGCACGACCCACGGGGTTCCCCTGGGCATCCTCGGCACCGTGAACTCCTTGCGGTACCAGCCCACGGAGGACATGTTGAACGCGAAGTCCTGGGCGTTCCAGTTGTGGGGGATCCCCACTTCTTGCCAGCCCTGGAGCGAGCGCTGACTCTGGAACCTCTGGCTGAGTCCCACGCGCAGGTCGTCGAGGCGGAAGTACCAGGTCCCGCCCAGTAGAAGCCTGCCCGCCTGACCCTCGCGGATGAGCAGCTTGGTCGTCGGGCGGCCGACCTTCAGCGCAGGTGGGGGCGCGGGCGGGGGCTGGGGGGCGACCTGGGCCGCGCCGGCAAAGGGCGAAACCGCGGAGGACTTGGGCTGAGGTGCGCGCGCGTCAGGTGCAGGCGGTCCGCCGGGGTCGGCGGCGGCCGTGGAGGCGACGATCATCAGCAGCGCCGCGGCCGGTACGAGAGAGCGGAGGAGGGTGCGCACGTTCAGGGTAAACACGGACCCGCGTGAGAGTAGCGGTGGCCGGAGGGCGGCTGGCGCTCAGCCGGAAATCAGGCGGAGGCGGCCTGTGGTTCTGCTACCGTGGCCCCTCCCGGTGGAGTGCCCTCGGGCGGCCACCTCGCTTCGACGCTTATTGCCGGCTCCCGCGGGTCCCGCCTCCGACCCGCCGGGCAAGTCGTTTGCGAGCGGCGCCGCGAAGCTGCTCGGCCAATGAACAGACGCCTCGCGCTATTCCAGGTAGTCATCTCCCTTATCGCGCTCGGGGCGGTCGCCTGGTGGGCGTCTCATCAGGAGGCACCGGAGATCCCGTCGAGTGCCAGCGCGCTCGCGTGGCTGGCGGGTGGTGCCCTGCTCTACGTGGTGGCCACCCTGGTGCGCGCCGAGCGCTGGCACAGCATCCTCCACCTGATCGGGGTCAGGGCCCGGCGCAGCGACTGCTACAGCCTCACCACCGTGGGCTACATGGGCAATAACGTGCTGCCCGCGCGCGCGGGGGAGATGCTCCGCGTAGTGCTTCTCGACGCCAAGACGAAGTCCGGCAAGCGCACGCTTCTCGGAACGATC
Organism: Thermoleophilaceae bacterium; assembly: GCA_013811765.1. GTDB lineage: Bacteria > Actinomycetota > Thermoleophilia > Solirubrobacterales > Thermoleophilaceae > JAAYBF01. The sequence continues at coordinate 5,475 of JACCUO010000284.1, forward strand.
GTGGCCGAGCGACTGCTCGACGCGATCGTGCTCGGCGGGCTGTTCGTGGCCACCGTCTACGGCGTGCTCGATGGCGACGTCCTGCCCACCGATCGGCCGGTGCTGGTGGCGGGAATAGGATTTCTCGCCATCGTTCTGGCCGGCGTGGTGTTCCACGTGCTGCGCCGCCGCGGCGCCCTCCAGCGCTTGCGTGACTTCGCGCGGCCCCTGGCGGGCGCGCCGCGCTCTCTAGTGAGTCGCACCGGCGCGATCCTGCTGGTCGCGACCGTGGGCCTCTGGCTGCTCGAGGGCGCGGTCTACCTGGCCGTGGCCCGCGCGGTGGAGCTGGGCATCAGCACCTCGGGCGCGCTCTACCTCGTGGCCCTCACGAACTTCGTGGCCGCTCTCCCGGCTGCCCCTGGTTCGATCGGCACCTTTGACGCCGCGGTGGCCTTCGGCGCCAAGGCGCTCGGCGGGGCGGGGGCGGTGGTGGTCTCCTACCTGCTGCTGCTGCGCTTCATCCTCTACGTGCCGATTACCCTGGTCGGGCTCGCAGTGATGGTCGTGCGCTATGGCGGCTGGACCCGCCTGCGTGAGGTCGCCCGCCTTCAGGCGAGCCGCGCGTAGCCGGTGCGCATGGCGGGCGCACGGCCCCTGGCAGTGCTGCTGCGCCGCGGGGAACGGCCGGAGTCCCGGCGGGCGGAGCCGACATCCGTGCAGGACGCGGGGGTCGTGGACCGGGGGAGCGGGCCGATGTGGCCGCTGTTGGTGGGTTGCCTGGCGCTCGCCGCGCTCACGCTGATCCTTCCCTCCACCCCAACCTACGATCCCTGGGCGTGGATCCTGTGGGGACGGGAGATAGGCCACCTCGACCTGCTCACCGACGGCGGCCCGTCGTGGAAGCCGCTGCCCGTTCTGTTCACCGTGCCGTTCTCGATCTTCGGCGACCATGCGGCGCCGCTCCTCTGGGTATGGATTGCCCGCGCCGGAGGCCTGCTGGCGGTGGCCATGGCGTTCAGGGTGGCGAGGCGGCTGGTGGGTGGCGCCGCCGGCCTGGTGGGAGGGCTCTTCGGGGCGCTCTTCCTTCTTTCGAGCTTCCGATTCGTGCGCGACGGTGCGCTCGGCAACTCCGAGGCCATGCTCGCCGGGCTCGTGCTCTGGGGCTACGAGCGCCACCTCGACGGTCGGCGCGACCACGCCCTGTACCTCGGTGTGGCGGCAGCTCTCCTGCGCCCGGAGGTGTGGCCCTTCCTCGGCATCTACGGCATCTGGCTTTTCCTGCACGAGCCCGAGCTGCGGCCGCGGCTGCTTGGGTTCGGCGTGCTGGTGCCCGCCCTCTGGGGTGGCCCGGAGCTGTGGGGCTCGGGCGATGCCCTGCGCGCCTCGAGTCGGGCAAACACCCCGAACCCCGGCAGCCCGGCCTTCGCCGAGCACCCCGGGTGGGAGGTGATCAGCCGCTTTATCCGCGTCACGATCCCCGCGCTGCAGGCCACTGCCCTGGTGGGCACGCTATGCGCGGCCTACGCGTGGATGCGTACTCGCCGCCAGAGTCACGTCCTCGTGGTGGGACTGGCCGGGCTGGCCTGGCTGCTGCTGGTGGCGGGCATGACCGAGGGTGGCTACGCCGGAAACCAGCGATACCTGATCGTGTCCACCGCCTGCGTGTGCGTGCTGGGCGGGGTGGGCGTGGGCCGCATCTTCCAGGGCCTTCAGGGGCTCGCCGCGCGCCTGACCCAGGACCGGCGCGTGGCGCTCGGCATCGCCTTCGGGGTGGTCGCGCTGGCCGCCGTGGCCGCCGCCCCGGTGTGGGAGAAGCGGGTGGACAACGTCCGCGTCACCGTCGACCTGCTGCGCTACGAGGCAGACCTGTGGAGCGGGCTGCGCGACGCCATCGACGAGGCCGGCGGGGCGGATCGGCTGAAGGCCTGCGGGCACCTTTACAGCGGCCCCTTCCAGACCCAGATGGTGGCCTACGAGCTCGGGGTGCACGGACGCGATATCTCGCCGCTGCGCAGCACGCCCCCGGGCGCCGCCTTCCGCACCCGCACGATCCCGAAAGGGCCGCTCGTGATTAGGCCCAGGGATCCGCGCTACCGCGAGGTGGTTGCCACCGAGCACTGGCGGATCGCCACCGTGCCTCCTGCCGGAAAGCCACGCTCAGCGGTCTCCGGCTGCCCCGCCTCGAGCCCCGGCGCGCCCGAGGCCCCCCTCACCTCTCGGAATGGCCACCGCGATTCGGCCTTCCGGCCGGCTGACTAATCTGTCCCCGATGTCCTCGGTCGCCTCCCGTGCGCGCGCGATTTCGCGCCCCGCCCTTCGCGTGCCCACCGGGCCCGTGGCCGTGACCCTCCTGGTGGGTGTTCTGCTCGTGGTGTCCCTCTTCCTGCGCACCCGGGCCTTGGGGGCCTCGCTCTGGATGGATGAGGGGCTTTCGATCGGGATCGCCTCCCAGCCCTTCCTCGACATCCCCGGTGTGCTGCGCCTGGACGGCTCCCCGCCGCTCTACTACCTGGCCCTCCACGCGTGGATGGAGGTATTCGGCAACGGGCCGGCGGAGACCCAGGGTCTCTCGGTGGCCGCCTCGCTGCTGGCCGTGCCGGCCGGGCTGTGGGCCGGCTGGACGCTCTTTGGCAGACGGGCCGGGCTGATGTGCGCTGCGCTCGGCGCCTTCAACCCCTTCCTCACCACCTACGCGCAGGAGACGCGGATGTACTCGCTGATGGTCGTGCTCAGCCTGCTCACGACCGCAAGCTTCCTGCACGTGTACGTGTACCGCCGGAGGGCCTACCTCCCCTTCTTCGCCGTGCTGCTGGCGGCCATGCTCTACACCCACAGTTGGGGCATCTTCGTCACCGCCGGCACGCTGGTGGCGGTAGTCCCCGCGCTGATCGGAGCGGAAGACCGACGTGCCGTCTTCAAGGACGTGCTGATCGGCTTCGGCGCGGCGCTGCTGTTGTACGTGCCCTGGCTGCCCACCCTCATCTACCAGACCTCCCATACCGGAGCGCCATGGCTGAACTCGCCGCGCTTCGGTGCGCCCCTGCAGATCTCAAAGGCGCTGCTTGGCGGCGGGATGGTCACGGTGGCGCTGCTCCTGGCCGCGGGGTCAGGGCTGGCGGCGGTGCTGGGCAGCCGGGTGGAGGAGCGCCACCGGCGCGCGATCGTCACGGCCATGACCGTGGGAGCCGCCACCCTCGCGGTGGCCTGGATCTTTTCCCAGCTCTCGCCGGCCTGGACCACCCGCTACCTCGGCGTGGCCCTGGGCCCGATCTTCCTGCTGGCCTCCTTCGGGCTCGCGCGCGCGGGCAACCTCGGCCTGGTGGCGCTCGCGATCGTGCTGGCGGTCTGGTCGCTGCCAAAGACGGCGATCCTCGAGAACAAGTCGAACGCGGCCGACCTGGCGGCGGCCGTCAACGAGCGCCTGCGCCCGAACGACCTGGTGGTCACCCTCCAGCCCGAGCAGCACCCGTTGGTGCACTACCACCTGCGCGGCGGCCTCGTCGAGGCCACGGAGCTCGGCCAGGTGAAGACGAAGGGCGTGATGGACTGGCGGGACGCCGAGGAGCGCCTGAAGGCCGCCACGCCCGAGAAGAACCTGGCTCCGCTGCTTGATAGGGTGCCGCCCGCCGGACACGTGCTCCTCGTCCATCCCGTCACGACGAACACCAACGACTGGGACGCTCCTTGGACGGCGCTCGTACGGCGGCGTTCCGCCCAGTGGGGTCGGGCCCTCGAAACCGACAGCCGCTTCACGAAAACGGCCGCGGTACCCAGTTTTTACCGCCGGGCCAGGCGGATCGGTGTGCGCGGCGTCCTCTACACGAAGGCCGGATAACCAATGAGCGAAGTCCAGAAGAACAACCCGAACGTCGACTCCACGCCGCCGCAGATCATCCCGGTGGAGAATCCGGCCACCCCGGGCCTCTCCGACCAGCCCACGCTGATCATCGGCGCCGGGCCGGCCGGGCTGACCGCCGGCTACCTGCTGGCCAAGCAGGGGCTTCCGGTGATCGTCTTCGAGGCCGAGAACCAGGTAGGCGGGATCGCCAAGACCGAGGTGCGCGACGGCCCCGGAGGCCAGTACCGCTTCGACCTCGGCGGGCACCGCTTCTTCACCAAGGTCAAGGAGGTCGATGACCTGTGGCACGAGATCATGCGCGAGGAGTTCCTGAAGCGCCCGCGCATGTCGCGCATCTACTGGAACAAGAAGTTCCTGGACTACCCGCTGCGCGGCCCCGACGTGATCAAGAAGCTCGGCCCCGTCGAGCTCACCCGCGCCACGCTGTCCTACTTCTGGGCGCAGATCAAGCCCAAGGGCCGTGAGGACACCTTCGAGCAGTGGGTGTCAAACCGCTTCGGCAAGCGCCTGTTCGACCTCTTCTTCCGCTCCTACACGGAGAAGGTGTGGGGCGTGCCCACCTCGGAGATCCGCGCCGAGTGGGCGGCCCAGCGCATCAAGGGGCTGTCGTTCTTCAGCGCCGCCAAGGCCGCCTTCTTCGGTAACAAGGGCAACATCAAGACCCTGATCGGCGAGTTCCACTACCCGCGCTTCGGGCCTGGGCAGATGTGGGAGCAGATGACCGAGGACATCGAGAACCTAGGCGGCCAGGTTCTGATGAGCACGCCTGTGGAGAAGCTCGAGATGACAGATGGCCGAGTGAGAAAGCTCCACGCGGGCGGCCAGGTCTATGAGCCCAACCAGGTGATCTCCTCGCTGCCGCTGCGCAACGTGGTGGGCATGGCAGACCCCCACCCGAGCCCCGAGGTCGTGGCCGCCGCCAAGGGCCTCCGTTACCGGGACTTCCTCACCGTCTCGCTGGTGCTCGACGGCCAGGACCTCTTCCCGGACAACTGGATCTACATCCACGAGCCCGACGTGATGGTGGGCCGGATCCAGAACTTCCGCTCCTGGAGCCCTTGGATGGTGCCGGACCCCGACAAGGCGTGCGTGGGCCTCGAGTACTTCTGCTTTGCCGGCGACGAGCTTTGGGAGACCGATGACGAGGAGCTCGTGCAGCTGGCCATGCGGGAGCTCGAGCAGCTGCGTCTGGCAAAGCCCGAGATGCTCGAGTTCGGCTTTGCCACCCGGGTGCCCAAGGCCTACCCGATGTACGATATGGACTACGCCGACCGCATCAAGGCCATCCGCGGCTGGCTCGACGGCATCGAGAACCTGCAGCAGGTAGGGCGCAACGGGCTGCACCGCTACAACAATTCCGACCACTCCATGCTCACCGCCATGCGCGCGGTGGACAACCTCGTGAAGGGCACGGATCACGACATCTGGGCGGTGAACGCCGAGTCGGTGTACCACGAGGAGGAGAAGCAGGACCAGCAGCAGCCCTACATCGTGACCCCGGAGACCCGCGCTCAGGAAAAGCCCCTGCACGAATAGCAGCTCGAGGATGGGGCGCCGCGCGTTGGTAAGGTTGACTTGCGAGTCAACTGCGCCCAGCACTCGCTTGAATGGGCTCCATCACAGCTACCGAGACCGACGCGCGCCACCTCCAGCGGGCGGTCGAGCTGGCGCGGGAGGCGAGTGGGCACACGAGTCCGAATCCGCTGGTGGGGGCGGTGATCGTGAAGGGGGGCCGCACGATCGGCGAGGGGTTCCACGCCGCGGCGGGAGAGCTTCACGCCGAGTGTGTGGCGCTCGCCGCCTGCGACGAGGATCCGGCGGGTGCGACGATGTACATCTCACTCGAGCCCTGTTGTCACGAAGGCCGCACGCCGCCGTGCACCGACGCCATCGTCTCCGCCGGAATCGCCCGCGTGATGGTGGCATCTGATGACCCGACGCCCAAGGCGGCCGGCCGAGGGCTCGGCATCCTTCGCGACGAGGGAGTCAGGGTCGAGGCGGTGGACGGAGAGATCGCCCGCGCGGCCCGCCTCATCAACCAACCTTTCCGCAAGCACGCGCGCACGGGCCGTCCGCTGGTGATCTTCAAGTCGGCGATGACGCTCGACGGCAAGGTGGCCACGCGCACCGGGGACTCGCAGTGGATCTCGGGAAAGTCAAGCCGCGCCCGCGCTCACCGCTGGCGCGCGGAGTGCGACGCGGTGGCCGTGGGCATCCACACCGCCGTTGCCGACGACCCGCTGCTGACCGCCCGTGTGGAAGGCGTCCCGCGCCAGCCTCGCCGGGTGGTGTTCGACTCCGAGGCCAGCCTGCCGCTCGACAGCCAGCTCGTGCGAAGCGCCGCCGAGGTCCCCGTGATCGTGATCTGCTCGCGCGCCGCCAAGCGGACGGCAACGGACGCGCTCCGGACCGCGGGCATCGAGGTCGTGGTGACTCCCGGCGAGAACGAGGCGGCCCGGCTGGTGAAGGCACTCGACGAGCTCGGGGACCGCGGGGTCCAGTCACTGCTGCTCGAGGGTGGCCCCCACCTCGCCGGCGTCTTCCTTGAGGCTGGTGAGATCGACGAGGCGCGGATGTTCGTGGCCCCGCTCTTCATCGGCGGACGTGACGCCAAGGCGGCCATCGAGGCTCAAGGGGTGGAGCGGATAGAGGACGCGGTCCGCGCGGTCACGACCGAGGTCGAGCGGGTGGACGACGACGTCCTCATCCGCGCCCGCCTGAGGGAGTGGTGAGGGTGCCCCACACCCGAGCCTTCCGGGAAGGGTGCTGATGTTCACCGGACTCGTGGGATCGAGGGGCAGGGTCCTTGCGGCCGATGAGGGCGCGGGGGGCACGCGTCTCACCGTGGCCGCGGAGGCGTTCGCGGCGGGGCTCTCGGAGGGGGACTCGGTGGCCGTGAACGGCGTCTGCCTCACCGCGACCGGCGTAGAGGGCTCCGCCTTCCAAGCGGACGTGGTGGCGGAAACCCTGCGCCGCTCGTCGCTGGGAGCGCTTGCGGAGGGTGACGAGGTCAACCTCGAGCTGCCCCTGCGCCCGCAGGACCGCCTGGGCGGCCACATCGTGCAGGGACACGTGGACGGCGTCGGGGAGGTCGAATCGATCGCTGGAGACGGGTTGGCGCGCGAGCTGCGCATCGCGGCTTCCGGGGAGCTGTTGCGTTACGTGGTCGAGAAAGGCCCGATCGCCGTGGACGGCGTGTCCCTCACCGTCGCCGAGGTGGACGCCGGCACGTTCGTGGTTGCCCTCATCCCGGAGACGCTCGAGCGGACTACCTTCGGCACGCTCGAGGCCGGCCGCCAGGTCAACCTGGAGGTCGACGTGCTCGCCAAGTACGTTGAGAAGCTCGTCTCGCATACGGTGGCGGAGCGGTGACCGAACCTCCCTTCAGCACCATCGAGGAGGCGCTCGAGGACGTGAGGGCCGGGAAGATGGTCGTGGTCTGCGACGCCGAGGATCGCGAAAACGAGGGCGACCTGACGCTGGCAGCGCAGTTCGCCACTCCCGAGGCGATCAACTTCATGGCCACCTATGGCCGCGGGATCATCTGCCTTGCGCTATCCCCGGACCGCTGCGACCAGCTGCGGCTCGACCTGATGGCTGCCAAGAACGAGTCGGCCTTCCAGACCGCCTTCACCGTCAGCATCGAGGCTCGCGAGGGCATCACGACAGGAGTCTCGGCGCACGAGCGCGCCCACACGGTGCAGGTGGCGATCGACCCGAGCAGCCGGCCCGAGGACCTTGTCCAGCCGGGTCATGTGTTTCCCCTCAAGGCCAAGCGAGGGGGCGTGCTCGAGCGCACGGGCCAGACCGAGGCCGCCGTGGACCTGGCTCGGCTCGCCGGGCTGATCCCCGCGGGCGTGATCTGCGAGGTGATGAACGACGACGGCACGATGGCCCGCGTGCCAGACCTCGCCATCTACTGCAAGCGCCACAGGCTGAAGATGGTCACCGTGGCCGATCTGATCGCCTACCGGCGCCGCCACGACAAGCTGATCGAGCGGGTGGTGGAGACCGCTCTGCCGACCGCGTTCGGGGACTTTGCCGCCGTGGGCTTTCGCTCACTCGTGGACGAGAAGCACCACGTCGCGATGGTCAAGGGTGAGGT
>JACCUO010000289.1 GCA_013811765.1 Thermoleophilaceae bacterium
GCGGGGAACTGCGTGAGTCAGACCCGAACAGCCGCTGGAGAAAATCCGGGTCGTAGGACGCAAGCGCAGGGGTGCTCACTATGGCCGCATCAAAGCTGGCGCTCGCGCCATCTTCGCCGATCGCACGGCCGAGCTTGGCGCGCGGGAGCTCGATCAGCCTGGCCTTCCCACCCCCCCGCCGCAGGGCGAGGACCACCTGGCGGCCGGCCTCGCGCCTCACCGGGTCGTTCGCCGGCGCCAGGATGCGAATGGCCGGCAACTCGAGGCTCGAGAACGCGCGGCGCGCGGCCGCCAGGTCGACGCGGTGCAGGCGGGCACGCGATGCCCACCGCGAGGAGGGGTGCACGTAGCCCCGGTCGGCCGGCGTCGCGGGACCGACGTTCTGGATGATGCGCCCGAGGTCGATTGACCGCGCGACCGCGGTGCGAGCCGCCGGACGGTCAAACGGCGGCCGCCTCAGGTTGAAGATCAACGCGGTGCCGGAGTAGGAGGGACCGCTGAGGATGTTGATGCCGAAGGACCTGCCGAGGTTCTTTGCCGGCTGCTCCGGCAGGCTCACGGGGAGCATGTCCACGTTCCGGCGCCGAAGTGCGCTGTAGGTGCGTGCCTCCTGGCGGATGATCGGCACCCTGATGCGGTCCACCTGCGGCCGGCCCTTGAAGTAGGCCCGGTTCGCCAGGAACCTGTAGCCGCCCTTACGGCGAGCCTCGACGAGCCGGTAGGGACCGCTGCCAACGGTCGGGCCGGATGGCACCGAGCCCTCGGGAACGCCCTGCCAGAGATGTCTCGGGAGAATCGGCAGATCGGCGAGTGGCTGGTCGTCGAAGCCCAGCGAGGGGCGGCGAAGGTCGACGGTTACCGTCAGGCGGTCCGCCGCCCGCACCTGCTCGACGTCGGTGAGCTGGGGAGTGAACCTCGGGTGGTAGCGGCGAGCCACGAAGTCGAAGGTGAAGGCCACGTCGGCGGCGGTGAGCGGCCGGCCGTCGTGCCAGCGCACGCCGTCTCGGAGCCGGATCGTCAGCCGCCTCCCGCCGGCGCTCCGCTTCACCGACTGCGCAAGCCATGGTCTGGCCACGCCGCCCTTGTCACGCCACAGCAGCGTGTCGTAGACCAACGTGACCAGCGGGTAGCCGACCTCGAACGTGTAGGGCGTGAGAGTGCCGTCGTACTTCGGAAGCGGCAGCCGGACCAACTTCGCCCGGGGTGGCGCCCCGAAGGCAGGTGAGCAGAGGCACGCAGCCCCGGCCACGACAGCGAGCGCTGCCAGGGCAATCATCCGAGACCGCATTCGGAGAAGATTAGGGACCGGGAGCGCAATCCCGGTTGCCTTACCGGGCAGTGCGCTGCTCCCCACTCGGCTCCATGGCCAAGGCTCGCAGCAAGAGCCAGAGTGAGACCCCCGCGATGAGCGGACTTAGGAGCGAATGCAGGATCACGGCTCCCCACGGGCTCTCGGGACGCCCCCCTTCGAGCGCGAGCGGAATGTGGCTGGTGGTCTCCCACACCCCGGCCAGCAGGCAGAGCGCCAGGGCAATCGCAAGCACAAGGCTGTTTTGCCTGACGCGTCCCGCCCTCACCAGCAGAGAGGACACCCCCGCGGTGGCGAACACGAGCAGCCCGGGGACAACGTGGTCCACGATCTCCACTGTCGAGGAGATCCCCTCCAGCTCGAGGCCGACGGCACCGCCCAGATATGGGGGCGTCATCGAAAGCCCTCCGAGGATCGCCAGAAGGCCGAGGGCGGGCACCATTTGCGGCAGTCTAGTGCGCCCCGCCCGGCCTCACGCCGCGTCCATCGGGAGGGCGCGGCCGTCCATCGGAAGGCGCGGGAACGTTCCCCCTGTAATCTCCACCCTATGAAACTCGCGATCGCCGGCAAGGGCGGATCAGGCAAGACGACCTTCTCGGGCACGATGGCCCGCCTGCTCGCGCGGCGCGGGCACCGCGTGATCGCCATCGACGGGGACTCCAATCCCAACCTGGCGGTCACCCTTGGCATCCCGCTCGCCCGCATGAGGGACATGCCGACCCTCCCCAACAACCTGCTGCGGCGAACCGATGACGGGGTCGAGCTCTCCAAGACCCTCGAGGAGATAAGCGAGTCCCACTCGCTCCAGGGACCTGACGGGGTGACGCTGCTCGTGATGGCCAATCCGCAGCACGCGGGCACCGGCTGACTGTGCAGCATGCACGCTACGGTTCGTAGCGTGATCGAGATGGCCTCCGAGAGACAGGAGGACGTCTGCATCCTGGATACAGAGGCTTCTCCGGAGCATCTCTCGCGCGGCACCGCTCAGTACGCCGACGTGATGCTGGTGGTGGTCGAGCCCTACTTCAAGTCGCTGGAGACCGGGAGGAGGATGGCGGCGCTCGCGAAGGACCTCGGTCTTGAGCGGGTGGTGCTGATCGCCAACAAGATGCGCGAGGAGCGGGACCTCGAGGCCGTGCGCGAGTTCGCCCAGCGCAACGAGCTCGAAATCGGCGGCATCATCCCCCACGACGAGACGATGCAGTTGGCCGAGCGCGCGGGCAAATCCCCCTTCGACTTCGATCCGGACACCCCGGCGGTCATCGCGATCGAAGAGGTCGCGCGCCGGTTCGTGGAAGGTTCTGACGGAGCGGGCTTGGCGAGCGACGCCGCCGCAGGCAACAGCCAGGCCTGAAGTCCCCCGAGGGCCGGCTACGCGCGTGCTTCGGCGGCGCGCACGGGCGCCGGAATGAGCGCCGCAGCCACGATCACCAGCACGAAGGCGAAGCTCTGCACGGCGATGCCAAGAGCGTCGCCGGGCATGGGGTCCCCGAAGACCACGATGCCCCCGGTGATCGCCGACACGTTGGCCGCGGCGCTGGTCACGGCGATCACCGGGACAGCCGCGCCGGTCTGGAGACCGCGGGCGGAGGCGTAGAAGGCGATTACCGATGCCAGCAGGCAGGTGAGCAGCCAGGGAGAGAGTAGGCCGAGGGCGCCTTGGCTGCCGACGGTTCCCGTCAGCGCCTTGATCGCCACGTCGGAGACGCCGAAGAGGATGCCTGCCGCCGCTCCGAGCAACACACCGTGGTGGGCGTGCGGCGCACCGAACCGCGGTGAGAGCACCAGTAGCATGCCGATTGCCAGCAGCGAAGCCTCGAAGATGATCATGCCGACCACCGAGTAGCCCGAGTTGGGGTCCGCCCCGGCCGGCAGCGTGATCGCCAACAGCGCAAGACCGACCGCGGTCAGACCGACTCCAGCCCACTGCCGGTTGCCCACCTCGAACCCGAACACCCGGTCGGCGAGCACGGTGAGAAAGACGAGGCCGCCCGAGATGACGGCCTGCACGAGC
>JACCUO010000286.1 GCA_013811765.1 Thermoleophilaceae bacterium
TCAGCGCGACGACGATCACGAGCAGCACGAACGCCGCCGCGTAGGCCTTCTCCGGGGCGTTGCCCTCGCCCGCCGGCGAGTTCACGTAGACGAAGCTCGTGAGCGTGCTGCCCGTGCCCTTCAGGTCACCGATCAGCGGCACGTCGTTTGCGGCCTGCAGCTGGAGCGAGGCTCCCAGCAGGATCACGACGATCGCGGTGTCCCCGGCGATCCGGCCCATCCCGAGCGCAGCGCCGGTGCCCATGCCGGGGCGGATGGCCGGGAGCAGCACCCGCCTGATCGTGGCCGCCTTGGTCTTGCCGAGCGCGTAGGAGGCCTCCCTGACGTGTCCCGGCACCGAGTGGAGCGCCTCGCGCGTGGCGCCGACCACGAGTGGCAGGGCGAGCAGCGACATCATCGCCCCTGCCGCGAAGAAGGACCGGCCGAAGACGGCGTTGCCCTCCGCCGTGAACGAGAGGAAGCTGAGCAGCTGCTGCTGGAAGACCAGCAGCCCGAAGATCGCGAGCACGATGCTCGGCGTGCCCGCCACGACCTCGATGCCGGACTCGACGGTCCGGGCCAGCCATGACGGACGGCCGTACTCGGTCAGCCAGATCGCGGTGGCCACCCCCAGCGGGGCGGCGATCAGCGTACCGAGGATCGTCAGCACGACGGTGCCGATCAGGGGATCCAGGAACCCGCCGCTCTTTGACTGGTCCAGGTCGGCGAGCGGGTGCCTCACGAAGAGGTCGAGGCTGAGGTACTGCAGGCCGCGGATTGCCATATAGCCCATCACCGCGGCGGCAACGAGGCAGAGAGCGATGCCCGATGCCCACGCGAGCCTGTAGCCGATCCGATCCTGAAGCGGCCACGCGTCGATCGACCCTGCGGCGCTGCCGGCCGGCGGCGGGGGGGCGGAGGCTCCGGCCATCAGGGCCTGATCCCGTACTTGCGCATCGGCTGCTTGGCGGCGTAGCCCGCGAGCGAGAGGAACATGCTCGACACGAGCAGGACCGCCGCGAAGGCATAGAGCGTCTGGCCGAAGGGCTCTACCGAGAGGCCTTCGGCGTTGTCCACGATCGTGGCGGCGAGCGGCCGGGTCGGCTCGACCAGGAAGGTCAGGCCGTCGAGCGGGTTCGGCGCAAAGCCCACCGACCCGGAGACCATCGAGAGCATGATCGCCTCACCGAGAGCCCGAGCGGTTGCCAGCACTGCTGCGGCCACGATGGCGGGGCGAGCGGTGCGCACGGAGATCGTCCACATGACCCGCCAGCGGTTCACGCCGAGCGCCGCCGCACCCTCCGTCCACGATCGCGGGACCGCCCGCAGGGCGTCGACGATGATGGCGATCATGATCGGCGTGATCATCACCGTGAGCACCACCACGGCCACGAGAAGGCTTGCCCCGGAGAGCTGAACCACGAACGCCACCGACTCCTTGCGCTCGGGGCTGATGAGGTGGTTGCCCACGAAGGGCACGAGCACGAGCACGCCGATCAGGCCGTAGACCACGGAGGGCACCGCGGCCAGCAGGCGTACCACGGGCTCGAGCACGCGGTTGAGTCGCGGCGGCGCGAACTCCACGATGAAGATCGCGGCGAAGAGGCTGAAGACGAGGCCGATCATCACCGCGCCGAGCGTGGTCAGCGCGGTCCCGTACAGGAGCGGCCACGCGCTCAGCTCGTAGACGTACTCCTTCGGGTTGGCGGGCGAGTTGAAGATCTCGCCCAACTGCTGGTCGACGTTCCCGCCGGAGCCAAACCAGGAGAGGCCGTTGCCGGCAAAGGACGGCCACGCCTTCGAGAAGACGAAGATGATCATCCCGGCGATCAGGACGAGTACGGTGCAGGCAGACGCGGCGAGCAGGCGCTCGACGCGACTGTCCGACCACGTGGCACCCGCCCGATCCGCCGGGCCCGGCAGGCGCTCACGACCCTGCCGGGCGACTGCGGGGCCGGCGCCTTCCACTACCTGAGCGGGACCCAGTTGGTGGCGATGATGCGCTTGGCGGCCGCCCCGGTGCGGATGAACCGTATGAAGGACTTCACCGCTACGCGAGGCTTGCCGCGCGTGACCATGAAGAAGTTGCGCCCGCCCCCGTAGGTGCCGGACTTCGCGCTGCGAAGCGAGCAGCGCACTCCCCGGTAGGGCACGTTGTGCAGGCCGCCCACGAAGTTGAAGGACGCGTAGCCGATCGCGTTCGGGTTCGACTTGATCGCCTGCGCCTGGAGCCCGTTGGAGGACTTCGTCGTCGCGCTACCGGCCACGCGCAGTTGCTGGCCCATGAAGATGTTCTGGAAGGCGTCCTGGGTGCCGGATGCCGCCGTCCTCACCACGAGATCGATGGCTCCGCTGACCTTCGCGCCCGGGACCTTGCTCCAGCTGCGCACCCGCCCGCTGAAGATGTCCTGGATCTGGCCCTGGGAGAGGTTGGCGATCTGGTTGCTCGGGTGGGTGACGATGCAGACCGCGTCGCGGGCGATCTTGTTGAAGACGATGCCCGAGGGGTCGGCGGCCTTGGGGTCGCGCGAGGAGTTGCCGATCGAGACGCGGCTGCGCGACACGTCGGTGATGCCCACGTCCGACCCACCCTGGGCGAGCGTGAACCTGACCTTGCCTCGGAACTTGGGCTGGTTCTTGAACGCGGTCGCAAGCTTGGTGACCAGCGGGGCCATCGAGGTCGAGCCACTCATGGAGATGGTGGTCTTGGCCTGTGCTGCCGAGACGCTGGTGATCGAGGCCAGCAGCGCGAGCACCGCCAGGAGGGCCAGCGCGCGGATTCGGGTCATTCGGAGAGCTCCGTCTGGTCGGGAGGGGCCAGTGTCGAGCCGACCCCCCCATCGAGAGTGAAAAGCGCGTGACCACCTGGAGAAAAGGTGGATACGAAGTGGAGAAGGACCGGAGCGACGGCCGTGGGCGGGAAGGGCCCCCAGGGAGTGTTGTAGTATCAACCTACAGATGATCACCGTGCCCGAAGCCGCGTCGCGCGCCGGCCGCGACCCCGAGACGATCCGCCGCTGGATCCGCGCCGGACGGCTTCGCGCTCGCAAGATCGGCACCCAACACGTGATCGATGAGGCAGACCTCGAG
>JACCUO010000023.1 GCA_013811765.1 Thermoleophilaceae bacterium
TAGCAGATCTCCATCGCCCGGCCGCCCAGGACGTAGGAGGGGCGTACGAGCAACGGGTAGCCGACGTTGCCGGCCGCGGCCAGGGCGGCCTCGGGCGAGGCGGCGGTGGCGAAGGGCGGTCCCTTCAGGCCGAGGTCCTCGAGCAGCGCGCCGAAGCTCGGCCGGTCCTCGGCCAGGTGGATCGACTCAACCGGGGTTCCAAGCAGCGGCACGCCGGCATCCGCCAGACCTTGTGCAAGCTTCAGCGGGGTCTGGCCCCCGAACTGGACGATCACCCCCTCGGGGTTCTCCAACTCGAGCACACCGAGCACATCGCCGAGCGTGAGCGGCTCGAAGTAGAGGCGGTCGCTGGTGTCGTAGTCGGTCGAGACCGTCTCCGGGTTGCAGTTGATCATCACGGCGTCGCGCCCGGAGGCCCTGACGGTCATCGCAGCGTGCACGCAGCAGTAGTCGAACTCGATCCCCTGGCCGATCCTGTTTGGCCCGGAGCCCAGGATCACCACCGAGGGCATCTCGCCGCCTGTGCCCCCTTGTGGGGTGCGGCGCACCTCGTGGCGTGGGCCGTCCGGGCCGGGGCGCTCCCAGCCCGAGTAGTAGTAGGGCGTGGCGGCCTCGAACTCGGCCGCGCACGTGTCCACAGCCTTGAAGGTGCGCACGAGGCCTGCCTCGGGATCCTCACCGGCGGCGATGGCCGCGATCTCCGCCATGAACCAGGGGTCGATCTCGGTGCGGGCGCACAGCTCGCCCTGGGGCACATCGCGCCGGACGGCCTCGAAAATGTGCTCGTAGCGATCGTGCGAAGGGGTCTCCAGGCAGCGCAGCAGCTCTGCCGTGTCCTCCGGCACGGAAGGCGTGACGTCGAGCTCCCGCGAGCGCATCGCCTTGACGAACGCCTGCTTGAAGGTGCGGCCGATGGCCATCGCCTCCCCCACCGACTGCATGTAGGTGGACAGCGACCCGTCCGCGCCCGGGAACTTCTCGAAGGCAAAGCGCGGCCACTTGACCACGACGTAGTCGATCGCCGGCTCGAAGCTCGCGGGGGTTACGCGCGTGATGTCGTTGTCGATTTCCTCGAGCGCGTAGCCCACCGCTAGCCTCGCGGCGATCTTTGCGATCGGGAAGCCCGTCGCCTTGGAGGCGAGCGCCGAGGAGCGCGAGACACGCGGGTTCATCTCGATCACCACGATCTCGTCGGTCTCGCGGTTGACGGCGAACTGGATGTTGGAGCCGCCCGTCTCGACGCCGACCGCGCGGATCACGGCAATCGCCTGGTCTCGCAGCGCCTGGTACTGGCGGTCTGAGAGCGTCTGCTGGGGGGCCACCGTGACCGAGTCGCCGGTGTGCACGCCCATCGGATCCACGTTCTCGATCGAGCACACGATCACCACGTTGTCGTTGCGATCGCGCATTACCTCGAGCTCGAACTCGCCCCAGCCGATCACCGACTCTTCGACCAGCACCTGGTCGATGGGGCTGGCGGCAAGTCCCTCGGCCACGCGCTCCCGGTACTCGGGCTCGCTGCGCGCGATTCCGCCGCCGTGGCCGCCCATGGTGAAGCCGGGGCGAACGATTGCGGGCAGACCGATGTCGGGCAGCGCCTGCTGTGCCTCGCCCAGCGAGCTGACGGCTGCGGACTTGGGCACGCGCAGACCGGCGCTCGCCATCGTGTCCCGGAACAGCTCCCTGTCCTCAGCGCGGCGGATCGCGTCGTAGTCGGCCCCGATGAGCTCCACGTGAAAACGCTCCAGGGTGCCGTCCTCGCTCAGCGCGCGCGCCAGGTTCAGCGCGGTGCCGCCGCCGAGCGTCGGGAGCAGCGCATCCGGGCGCTCGCGCTCGATCACGCGCGCGAGCGATGCCGGCAGCAGCGGCTCGATGTAGGTGGCGGTCGCGAACTCCGGATCGGTCATGATCGTGGCCGGGTTGGAGTTCACGAGCACGACCTCGTACCCCTCCTCCAGCAGCACCTTGCACGCCTGCGCGCCCGAGTAGTCGAACTCCGCGGCCTGGCCGATGACGATCGGGCCGGAGCCGATGATGAGGATTTTCTGCAGGTCGTCGCGGCGGGGCATCAGCGAGGGGCCATCAGGCCGTCGCCAGGCGCTCGAGGAAACGGTCGAACAGATGCAGGCTGTCGTGCGGACCCGGCCCCGCCTCGGGGTGGTACTGCACGGTGCTGCCCGGCACATCCTTCAGCACCAGGCCCTCGACCGTGTGGTCGTACAGGTTCAGCTGGGAGAGCTCGGCTGCGCCGAAGTCCGTCTCCCAGCGCACGCTCTGACCGGTGTCGATCGTGCGCTCTCCGCCCGGCCCCAGGACGGCGAACCCGTGGTTCTGACTCGTGATGTCGATCCGCCCCGTCTCCAGGTCCTTCACCGGGTGGTTGGCGCCCCGGTGCCCGAACGGGAGCTTGAAGGTATCGAGACCCACCGCGCGGCAGAGCAGCTGGTGGCCCAGGCAGATGCCCCACACGGGAACTTTTCCCACGAGCTCGCGCACGGTCTCCACCACATAGTCGAGCGCCGCCGGGTCGCCAGGGCCGTTGGCGAGAAAAATGGCGTCCGGGTCCCGCGCGAGCAGGGACTCGGGCGTAGCCGAGCACGGATGGAGCTCGAGCCGAACGCCCCGCTCGCGCAGGTTGCGCACGATGGAGCTCTTGATGCCGGTGTCGATGCCGACCACGAGCGGGCCTTCCTTCGAGCCGTTCAGCGGGTCCAGCCTCAGTGGCTCGGCAGGGGTGACCTCACATGCCAGGTCGCGACCGGCCATCGGTGGCTCGGCCATTATCCGTTCACGGGCACGGGGCTCGGCGGTTCCGCTTGGGAAGATGCCTCCGCGCATCGCCCCCTTGTCGCGTATGTGGCGCACGAGCGCCCGCGTGTCGATGCCGGTGAGTGCCGGAATGCCGCAGTCGGCCAGCCAGGTGAGCCAGCCCCCTTCGGCGTATGCGGCGTCCTCCCGGTCGATTCCCTCTCGCATGATCACCGCGCGGGCGTGCACGGCATCTGACTCCATGTTCTCCGTGGCCACGCCGTAGTTTCCGATCAGCGGGTAGGTGAAGACGATGATCTGCCCGCGGTAGCTCGGGTCCGTGACGGCCTCCTGGTAGCCGGACATCGCCGTGTTGAAGACCACTTCGCCGACGGAGATCGATGCGAAGGATTCGGCATCCCTGCCGAATCCTTCAACTGCGCCGCCGGGTAGGGCCGCGCCGGCCGCCTCGCCGTCGAAGCGGGTCCCGTCCTCGAGCAGAAGAAAGGCGGAGGCGCCCATCCTCAGACGGCCCCGATGGCAAACGAGCGCTCGCGGTAGGCCACGACCCCCGCCGCCACGGTCATCCGCACTCGCCCGACGAGGCGTCTGCCCGCGAACGCGCAGTTGGAAGAGCGGCTCTCGTAGCCGGCCTCCCCCACCTCCCATTCCGATTCCAGGTCCACGAGGCAGACGTTTGCCGGTGCCCCCTTGGCGAGTGTCGGGATCCCGATCCCGAACGGATCGCCTCCGGCGGTCATGCGCTCCACGAGCAGGCTGAGGCCGATCGCCCCTGGGACCACGAGATCGGTGTGGATCGCCGCGAAGGCCGTCTCCAGGCCGGTGACGCCCATCGGCGCCAACTCGAAGGGCTCCTCCTTCTCCTCATGCGAGTGCGGGGCGTGGTCGGTGGCCACGCAGTCGAGCGTGCCCGAGCGCAGGCCCTCGACGAGCGCCAGGCGGTCGGCCTCCGTGCGCAGCGGAGGGTTCATCTTGCGGTTGGTGTCGAGGTCTTTGACGGCCTCGTCGGTGAGCAGGAGGTGATGGGGCGAGGCCTCGGCGGTGATGCGGGTGCCGGCGGCCTTTGCCCGCTCGATGACCTCGACGGTCTCGCGGGCGGACACGTGCTGCACGTGCACCTGGCCTTCCTCGTAGGCCGCGAGCTGAGCGTCGCGCGCGACCATCGTCGACTCCGACACCGACGGGATGCCGGCCATGCCGAGCAGCGCGGAGACATTTCCCTCGTGCATCACGCCGTCGCCCGAGAGCGATGGGTCCTCCTCGTGCAGCGCCAGGGGCAGGCCCGCGAGGCGCTGGTACTGGAGCGCCTGGAGCATTACGCGACCCGACCGCACCGGCAGGCCGTCGTCGGTGAAGGCCACGGCTCCCGCGTCGGCCAGCTCAGCCATCTCGGTCAGGCTCTCTCCCTGCTGGCCGACGGTGATCGCGGCGGTGAAGCCCGTGGGGACCCGAGCCTCCGTGCGGGCGCGGTCGCGCAGCGACCGGAGCACCGACGCCGAATCCACGACAGGGTCGGTAT
>JACCUO010000026.1 GCA_013811765.1 Thermoleophilaceae bacterium
CGGCTTCCTCCTGGAGTCGGGCAATGGCGGTACCGGCGTGGACGAGCAGGCGGTCACCGGTGGACACGGGAAGCACGAGGGCTGTCTCGACGGTCTGCCGGGCGCCCTCGACGTTCTCGCAGAGCGCAAGCCCGCGGTCCTCGTCGAGCTTTACGACACGCAGCTCGACGGCTTCGTCGCCGCAGGTGATGCAACCGTGCTCGGGCTCACACTCGAGCGACGCTGATTCTTCTGAATGCATACCACATCTAGTGTTCCACACTCGGGACCTCGGATCGGTCCGTTGGCGCGCTACCGCCTGCCAGAGCGTCCGCCGTGGCGATGACCTCGGCGGCCCGAATGGTCAGCAGGTCCGGCGCGCCCGGCCCGCCGCCGATGAAGTGGACCATCGCCTGCCGGTGGACCGAGGCGCTCATGAGCGCAGAAAGCTAATGCAGCGCGGCCGCGATGTAGGCGGTCCGGGTGGGCCTGTACCAGATGATGACCGACCGAACGGCATCCGGCCCCAAGCCGCGGGGCAGGAGGTAGTTCTGGTCCCCGAGTGTCGACTTGACCTCCCGCAGCCTCAACGGCGGGGTGCCGATGGCCTCCTTCGAAGTCTTCGGCCTCCGTGCCTCGGAGAGCCAGAGGAACATGCCGGCTGTCGGTGGGATCCGGAGGTCCTCGAGTCGCAGCGCGAGCCTGCCGGTCGGCAGACGGTAGAGCAGCGCCTCGCCGGTGCCCTTTCCGTCCATCCAGTAGAAGCCGCCACGTCCCAGGACGCGGGCGCGGGTGGACTGCATCCCCTGAAGTGGCTGCTCGTTCAGCGCCGTGTCGAACTGCTGCTCGACGACCGCGGTCCAACGCCCGGTAGCCGCAACGCGGAGTCGAACAGGGCCTAAGCGACTCCAAGCGACCGCCCCCGCCCCCGGGCACTCGCGCCCCACTCGGCCGCGGTCGGATCGCAGCCGGGGCGTGGCCGAGAACGCGATCCGGCCGGCCGAGCAGCGCCAGCGGACGCGCCACTGAAGCGCGCGTCGCGAGATACGCAGCCTCTCCGTCCTGTCGCCGGCGCCTGCGAGCGTCGCAACACGCTCCCAGCGCGGCGCCACCTTGCGCGACGCGGAAGGGGTCTGGCCCTGAAGCGCCGCAGCGAAGGGGTCCCGCCGCGCTTCTTCCTTGCCTTCCCCACAGCCGGCCACCACCGCGGCGAGGACGGCAACGAGCGCCGGAGGCCCCGCTGCGCTTATGGCTTGTCGGCCCCGTCCTGCTTGGCCCGCTCGACAACGCCGCGGGCGACCTTCTGGCCCAGCGGCAGCCCGGCCTCCACGTCGATCCGCCAGTGACTCCCGCCCCACAGGCGGGAGTAGCCCGCCTCCTTCGCTCGCCTACGCCACATCTTCGCGTCGTCGGGGAACAGATAGGCGAGCGTCTCGCCCGCGGCACCCGAGTAGCCCGACGTCCCAGACGGGTAGGCGGGAAAGAGCGGCGTCGGGTCGAGGTAGGACTGCCACTTCTTGTCGAGGCCGAGGTCGCGGATCGAAGTGATCGGCCGCGGGTCCCACCACCCGGTGAGGTACTTCGAATCCCAGACCGCGCCGCCCGCGTCGGCCATCGCCACGTTCAGAAGCGCGAATGTCCTCGCCTGCCTGGGGACGCTCAGCTTCTCGTCACGGGCGTACTGAATCGCGACGCGGTTCCAGATGCCCGCCGGGAGCGCGGTCCCTTCCATGCCCTCCCAGAAGTCCGCGAGCCGCTTCTGCCTGTCGGTGAGCTGCTCCTTGACCCGCATGACATCGCGGGCATTGGCGATGAACGCCTTCGATCCGTACTTGGGCGGCGGCTTGGGCCGGAACCGGCTGACGGGATCGGACATCCACGTCTTCCACCTACCCGCCTCGGGCCGGTTGGGCTGTCCGGTAGAACCCGGATCGGGCTCCCAATGCTCGGGACCGCGAGGGCGCTTGCCGTCCCACTTGATGGTCCCCGCCCCGTCCGTCTTCGCCTTGGCGATCACCTTCTCCGCAACGCCCCGCCCAAGCTCGAGGCCGGCCCGGGCATCGCTCGGGTAGATCGCCCCGGCCGCGACAAGTGACTGCGCGGCGTCCTCGGCGCGCTCGTCGAGCCGCGCCCTCGGGTAGTCGGGGTACAGATACGCGAGCACGCGCGAGGCCGCGCCCGCGATCGCCGCGTGCTCTGAAGGGTAGGACGGGTCCGGCGAGCGCGGCACGAGGGAGTCGTCATCCGGCGATTCCCGCTTGTAGACGTATTTCCAATGCATCGCCGCGATGACCGCGTCATACATGGCCACGGTCGTGTTCGAGTACGCGCGGGAGGATGCCGGCACGTCCTTCGGCTTGCCGGCCACGCGCTGGATGTTCTGCTCGATCCAGGGCTCAACCGCCGGCGCGCGCGTATAAGTGCGCGCTGCGGACTCCTGGGCCTTCGTGCGGTTTTTCACGGCCTGCTTCAGCTCGCGCTCGTCACGCTTCGCGGCCGCCGAGCCCACGTTGGGAGGCGGCGGGACGCGCACCTCCGACCCGGACTCGAGCACCCAGGTCTTCCACGCTCCAGCAGTCGCCTCCTTCGCCGGGAGGTCGTCCTCGTCGCCATCAGAGCCCCCGCATCCGGCCGAAGCCAGGAGCGCCAAGGTGACGGCGACAGCCGCGGCCGTACGCCAAGCGCTTCCGGGTTCCACGGCGGCCATTCAACTCGATCCAGGCACAAACCGCAAACCGTTCGGGCCCGTCTGGCGCGGTACGGCCGGCGAGTGGTACAGGCCGGCTGACCCCCCGTAGCGGATAACGTCCCCGCCCATGAGGATCGCGGTAGTTGGAAAAGGCGGCGCGGGCAAGTCGGTGATCGCCGGCACGACGGCCCGGCTGCTGGCGCGGGACGGCAAGCGGGTGCTGGCGCTCGACTCCGATCTCCTTCCCGGGCTCTCTATCAGCCTCGGCAGCGGACCCGACCCTGTCGATCCGCCACTCAACCAGGCGGCCGAGAAGGGCGAGAACGGGCGCTGGCGGCTGCGGCAGGGCGTAAACGTGGTGGGCGCGGTCAAGCGCTACACCACCGAGGCGCCCGACGGCGTCCGGTTGATGCAGATCGGCAAGAGCGGTAAGGAGGGGATCCAGCCGATCATGGGCTCGATCAACGCCTACTACAAGATGGTGCACCGCCTGAGGGACGCCAAGACCTTCAGGGACTGGGAGATGGTGGCGGACCTCCCCGCCGGCCCGCGGCAGGTGGCCTTTGACTACGCGCCGTTTGCGGAGACCTACCTGGTGGTGGTGCAGCCGGGCTCCCAGTCGGCGCTCACGGCCCGGAGGGTGGCCAAGATCGCGCGGATGCGCGGTGGCACGGAGGTGCGGTTCGTGGCAAACCGGGTGAAGGGGAAGCGCGACACCGCCCACGTCGAGCGCCTGATCGGCGAGCAGGTCTTCTGGTCGCTGCCCGCCGACGAGGGCGTGGCGGAGGCCGAGCGGCTCGGGATCGCCCCGATCGACCACGTGCCGGACTCGCCCACGATCGCCGGGATCGGAGAGCTGGTTGCGGCGCTCGCTAGTCTTGAAGGGCAAGGGCAGCCGATGAAGTCTTCCAACGGGGTGAGCAGCTGATGAAGATCGTGGTGGCCGGTAAGGGCGGGGCTGGTAAGACGACGGTGTCTGGAACGATCGCGCGCGCGCTGGCACGTGCGGGCAATCCCGTCCTGGCGCTCGACGCAGACGCCAACCCCATGCTGGGGGTCTCCTTGGGCGTAGGGTTCGAGAAGACCGACATGCTCAACTCGGTGCGCCAGGCGCTCGACGCCGGCGATGTGGAGCATCAGCCCACCGTGGAGGGCATGGTCGAGAACTTCGGCACCGATGCCCCCGACGGGGTGCGGCTGGTCGTGGCCTCCCGGATCGACAACGACAGTCCCGGCTGCCAGTGCTGCGG
>JACCUO010000028.1 GCA_013811765.1 Thermoleophilaceae bacterium
GCCGCCGATCGGCCGCACCGCAAAGCAGGTGGCGGGCTTCCGGGGGCGCTCTGGTCGAAACTTCCGCGCCAAGCTGAAGATCGAGCCGCGTGGGGACGAGGAGGGCAAGTGGAAGGTCGACTTCGACGAGGAGTGGGCCAAGGAGCCGCCGCCGGCCCCAGACGGCGCCCCAGCTTCCGAGGCCGGAGCGGACGGCGCCGGAGGGAACGGTGCCGACGCGGACAGCGAGGCAGCGGCTGCCGCCGGAGGCAGCGGCCGCGAGCGCCGCGCGAGCTAGCGGCGCCAGGTCTACGAGGGGAGATCCACGTCGTCCAACGCGTTCAGGAGCCTCGGCGGGCCCTCGTCGCCGAGCAGGACTACGCCGCCCGGCCAGTACGGGTTCGATGGTCCCTCACCGCGGATGAACACGGACTCGTAGAGCCAACTGCCCGTGTTGGTCAGGTGCGTGCCGCCCGGTAGCGACCAGCCCTCGGTCTCGCCCAGCAGGGGACCGGCGCGGTGGGTGTGGCCGAAGATCACGTGGTCTGCCTCGATGCCGAGTGATTGCACCACGGTGCCCATAGCCCGCAGACCGGCGCGGCGCAGCTCGAGCCCGGAGATGTCTGGGCGGAACGGGCCGAGGCCCAGTCGGTTGAGTGCCCAGACGCCACCGGGTATGGCCAGCCGTCCGATCGCGAGCCCCGCGAGGCTCCGGCGCCCCCTGGGGTTCGATCGGTTCCAGATGGTGCGCGAGAGCTTGCCGCCGCGGGTGACCGCCTTCGCTCCCCCGGCCTGCGCGACGCTGTAGGCGAACGCGTACACGGGCGCCAGCGCCGCTTCGTAGCTGTGCGGGGTGGATGGACCCTCGTTTTGGGCGGTCGCGAACTTCGCCACCGCCGACGCGATCACGCACTCCATGCGCGGGATGGTGAGGTGCAGGTCGAGGTAGTGGCCGTGGATGGCGTACACGTCGCGGCGGAGGCGGATGCCTGGATAGGCCAGCACGAGCTCGGTGCGCGGCAGGTGCCCCGCCACCGCCCGGATCAACGCGCCCTCGTCGGAGGGGAAGGTGCACTCGGGCGCGAGCGTCCCCCCGCCGGCGAGCCGTGCACGGTCAAGCGCCGGGGCCACCAGCTCGTGATCGTGGTTGCCCGGCACGAGCACCAGCTGCTTGCCGGCGGTGACCTCGCCCAGGGCGTCGAGGAAGGGGGCTGCGGCCTCGAGCACCGCGGCGGCCGGCTGCTCGCGCATCTCGAGCATGTCCCCGAGCACCACCACGCGGTCCGCGGGGGCGATCGCCTCGATCAGCCTCGCCCGGACATCGGGCCGCCGCGCCACGTCGGCTCCCGAGGTCGTGCCGAGGTGAAGGTCGGAGATGATGGCCGTGAGCATGGGGGGATATTGGCAGGGCGCGGTGGGGGATACTGGAGCGTGGGTGTCCCTCTTCTGTCGTCACAACCGCTTCTCCGCGGACTGCCCGATCTGCTCGAAGGGGACGGTCCTCGAAGGCGCTCGCTCGCCGGCCCGCCGGCGAGCGAGCGGAGCCACGCGGCGCCCGAAGGCGCAAGAGGCCGCCTCGCGATCGTTCAGCGGCCGGTACGTGAGCGCCGGGCCCTACGACGACGGGGAGCGCTCCTACGAGGTGCGGCTCGAGCGGGTGCCGGGCGGTATCAGGCTCGCCGAGTGGGACGGATCGGGCCTGCGCCGCCGGGCGCCGGTGCTGGCGGCCGCGGATGTGAGCCAGCTCGTAGAGGGTGCCGCCGATGTGCTCGACGCGCCGGACGCCGTGCGGCTGGTCGGTGCGCTTGAGACCGGTGCGGGGGAGGTCGCCGAGGGAGGCGGGCCCGGCCCCGCGCCCGGCGTCAGCCCGGGAAGTAGCGGCGACTTCAAGGAGGAGCTGCGCGTGGAGCCGGTGGGGGAGGGCCTGGTGCGGATCGCCCGGTGGGTGCTACGTCCCGGTTCTGGATGGAACCTCCAGGAGGCCCCGCCGATGCTGCCCGCCGCCCGCTATGCGGAGGCGCTCGCTGACGCGACGCGCACGGGCGCTCTCACCGCAGCGTCAGACGCTGGGGACGCCGCACGACTCTGACGGTCGTGCCCTCCTGCAGCACCCGGCCCCCGCGCTCTCGCTCGGCCCCCATCGGCCAAGCCGTCTCGGGCACCGGCTACACCTCTGAGCCGTGCCCCTGACGCTCGTAACAGGCCCCGCGAACTCGGCGAAGGCGGGCGCCGTGCTCGGCCCGCTCCGGGATCGGCTGGGTGAGGACCCGCTCCTGGTCGTGCCCGCCTTCGAGGACGTCGAGCACAGCCAGCGGGAGCTGGCCGACCGCGGGGCGGTGTTCGGGGCCCGGGTGCTGCGCTCGAAGGCTCTCTTTCGCCTGATCGCCACCCGCGCGGGGTTCACGGCGCGCGTGGCTTCAGAGCTCCAGAGCAACCTGATCGTGGAGGAGGCGGTGGCGGCCGCGCGCCTGGAGGTGCTCGCCGAGTCCGCGACCCGCCCCGGCTTCGCCCGCGCGGCGACGCGATTCGTGGCGGAGCTCGAGCGGTCGATGGTCGAGCCGGGCCGCTTCACGCAGGCCCTGCGCGCCTGGGCCGGCGACGGCCCGCGTAGGGCCTACGCGGACGAGGTGGCCGATCTCTACCGTCGCTACCGGGCGGGGCTCGAGGCGGCCGGGTTGATGGACGAGGATCTGTTCGCCTGGCGGGCGCTCGACGCTCTGAGGCGCGCCCCGGCGAGCTGGGGGGCCACGCCGCTATTCGTCTATGGCTTTGACGACTTCACGCCCGTCGAGCTCGACGCGCTCGAGGTGCTCGCACGCGCCGCCGGGGCCGATGTCACGGTCTCGCTGCCCTACGAGCCGGGTCGCGAGGCGTTCCGTGCCACCGCCCGGATCCGAGAGGAGCTTGCCGCGCTCGCCGATCGGGTCGAGCACCTCGAGCCCAGCGACGACCACTATGCGCCGGGCTCGCGCTCCCCGCTCCACACGCTCGAGCGCGGGCTGTTTCAGCCCGGTGCCCGCGAAGGCGAGCCGGGGTCCGCGGTCAGGCTCCACACAGCCGGTGGCGAGCGGGCCGAGGCCGAGCTCTGCGGCGCCGAGGTGCTGCGGCTCTTGCGTGAGGGCACCGCTCCGGGCGAGATCGTGGTCGTGCTGCGCGATCCCGCCGCCTACGCCTCGACCGTCGAACAGGTTTTCGCCGCGTACGGGATCCCTTACTCGATCGACCGCTCGGTGCCGCTCGCCCACACCTCGCTCGGGCGGGGCCTGCTCGCACTGCTGCGCTGCGCGTGTCTTGACGGCAGCGCCTCGGACCTGCTGGCCTACCTGCGCACGCCGGGGCTCCTGACCGAGCCGGGGCTCGCCGACCGGCTGGAGGCCGACGTGCGCCGCGGGGGCGTCACTACGTTCGCTGGTGCGAGAAGGGTCTGGGAGGAGAGCGTCCCGGCCTTCGGTCTCGAGGTGATCGACCGTCTTGCAGCTGCCCCGGGCATCCCTGAGCTCCTGGAAGCGCTCGGCCGGTGCCTGGAGCGGCTGTTTGCGGGGCCCTACAGGCGCAGCGCCCCCGTCCTCAAAGGGGCCGAGCTGGACGATGCCCGCGCGTTCCGTGCTGCGGACGAGGCCATCCGGGAGCTGCGTGGCGTCCTGCACGCCGATCCGCGCGTGCGGCTCGACCCCCTGCGCGTGCACGACATGCTCTCGACCCTGCCGGTGCGGGCGGGGGAGACCTCGCAGCCCGACCGCGTGCAGGTGGCCGCGCCTCAGGCGATCCGGGCGCGGCGGTTTGAGGCCGTACTGGTCTGCGGCCTGCAGGAGGGTGAGTTCCCGCGCACCTCCGCACCGGAGGCGTTCCTGCCGGATGCCGATCGCCGGGCGATCGCCACCGCGAGCGGGTTGCGGTTGCCGATGCGCGAGCAGCGTCTGGAGCGCGAGCGCTACCTCTTCTACGTCTGCGCCTCGCGGGCCGAGCGGGAGCTCGTGCTGAGCTCCCGCCTCTGCGACGAGGAGGGCAATCCGCAGGCGCGATCGTTCTTCGTGGACGACGTCCTCGCGGTCTTCCCCGAGCTGGAGGACACCGAGCGCCGGCGCTCGCTCTCGGAGGTCACGTGGGAGCCGGCGCAGGCGCCCACGGCGGCGGAGTGGGAGCGGTCAGTGGCGCTGCGGGGGCCGCGCCGGCTGCCCGTCTCGATCGCTTCCGTGAGCGCCCCGGTGGCGCGCGAGCTACTCGAGGCACGGGACACGGTGTCGGCCGGCGCGCTCGAGAAGTACGCCGGGTGTCCCGTGCGCTGGCTGGTCGAGGATGTCCTTCGCCCGGGCCCCGTCGAGCCCGACTCGGACGCGATGGTGCGTGGTTCCCTCGCCCATCGGGTGCTCGAGCTGACCTACAGAAGGTTGCGGGAGAGCACCGGTGCGCGCGCGGTCTGCCCGGGCAACCTCGCACGGGCCGAGCAGATCATGCGCGAGGCCATGGAGGAGGAGCGCGATCGCTACCGGGTGGCCGCAACCGGCGCGCGCGTACTGGCGGCCATTCGCCGCCTCGAGCACGACCTGCTGGTCGCGCTGCGCTCAGAGGCCGAGCAGGACGGGGTCTTCGAACCCGAGCACCTGGAGCTGCGCTTCGGCGTTGAGGAGGGCGGCTACCCCGCGGTGGAGGTGGCCGACGGGGTCAGGGTGCGAGGCGTGATCGACCGGGTCGACGTCTGGGAGCGCTACGCGCTGGTGCGCGACTACAAGAGCGGCAAGGTCGACACCTACAAGGAGGCGAGCTGGGTGCGCGAGCGCAGGCTCCAGGCGCCGCTCTACATGCTCGTCGTGGAGGAGTTGCTGGGGCTGGAGGCCGCCGGCGGGCTGTACACGCCTCTGCGCGGCGCCGACCGCCGCTCGCGCGGCCTCGTGGCAGCCGAGCTGGCCGAGCACGCGGGCGCCGGTGTGCACCCCAGGGATCACCGTGAATCGGAGCCCTTCGCGGCCGGCATGGAGCGCGCTCGGAACACGATCGCCGGCGCGGCCGCGGGAATGCGCGCCGGAAGGCTGGCCTCGTGCCCGGACTCGTGTGCATACGCGGGCGGCTGCGCGCACCCGTCGATCTGCAGGGCCGAGGAATGAGCGCAGATCGGTCCTTCACGGAGGAGCAGCTGCGGGCGATCGAGCGCCGTGACGGCCCACTGCTCGTCTCCGCAGGCGCCGGCGCGGGCAAGACCTCCGTGCTGGTGGAGAGGTTCGTCCGGTCGGTGGTTGAGGACGGCTCCCCGGTCGAGTCGATCCTCGCGATCACGTTCACGGAGAAGGCCGCCGCCCAGCTGCGTACGCGCGTTCGCGGGCGCTTCCTTCGGCACGGCAGGCGCGAGGAGATGCGCGCGGCCGAGACGGCCTGGATCTCGACGATCCACGGTTTCTGCGCGCGCGTCCTGCGCACCCATGCGCTGAGAGCGGGCCTGGACCCGGAGTTCCGGGTGATCGAGGCACTCGAGGCAGAGCGCCTGCGCCTGGAGGCATTCGACCTCGCCCTGGCCGACTACCTTGGCGAGGAGGCCGCCGGCGAGCGGCTGGACCTGGTGGTGCGCTACGGACCGGAGGGCTTGGCCGACATGGTTCGCACGACCTACTCGCACCTGCGCAGCCTCGGGCAGGAGCAGCCGGAGCTCCCCGACCTTGCCGAGCCGCGCGCGGGCGGCGAGTTGGAGGAGTTGAGGGGAGCCGCCAGGGGTGCTCTCGCCGAGCTCGGCCCCGCGAGCGGCAAGCGAGTGGGGGAGGCGCGCGCGGTGGTCGAGTCCTGCCTCGAGCTGCTCGAGTGCGACGAGCTGCCCGACCCGGCGTCACTCGAGCCCCTCTGCTTCTCGGCCGGCGGGGCAAATGCCCTCAAGGGACCGGCGTGCGCGCGCTACCTCGAAGCCCGCGAGGCGCTGCTCGCGCTCTGCTCAGCGCACGCGGAGTTCGCCGACCACGGCCACCTGCGTGATCTCCTAAGCGCCTACGGCCTGCGCTATGGCCGGCTCAAGCGTGAGCGATCGGGGGTCGACTTCGACGACCTGGAACTGGGCGCCGCGCGGCTGTTCGAGGAGCACCCCGCCGTGTGTGCGGAGTATTCCGAGCGTTTCACCCAGATCATGGTGGACGAGTTCCAGGACACCAACCGGCTGCAGAACTCGCTGCTGGGCCGCCTCGAGCGCGACAACCTCTTCCGGGTGGGCGACGAGCGCCAGTCGATCTACCGCTTCCGGCACGCCGACGTGGGGGTATTCCGCGAGCACCGGGCCGCCGCCCTGGCGGCCGGCCGGGCCGAGGAGATCACCGTGAACTTCCGCAGCCGCGGGGAGGTTCTCGAGGCCATAGACGCCCTGTTCGCATCGATCTGGGGCGAGGCCTTCGTGCCGCTGCGGGAGGGGCCCGCCGCGCGTGAGGGCGAGCCCCGGGTGACCCCCTGCGTCGAGCTGATCGTGAGCGACCGCAGCGCCGCGCGCTGGAAAAAGCTGGTGGGAGAGGACGAGGATGCCGCCGAGGCGCTCTTCGGCGAGTCGATGCGCACCGTGCCCGCCTGGCGGGCGGCCGAGGCCCGCTCCCTGGCGCGGCGGATCGAGCAGCTCACGCGCGCAGGCCCCTACGGCCTCAGCGATGTCGTGGTGCTCGTGCGCGCCACCACGCACCTGTCCGTCTACGAGCGCGCGCTCGAGGAGCGCGGCATCCCGACATACGTGCTCGGCGGCCGCGGCTACTGGAGCCAGCAGCAGGTGGCCGACCTGCGCGCCTACCTATCCGCTCTGGCCAACCCGCGCGACGAGCTGGCGCTCTACTCGGTGCTCGGCTCACCGCTGGCGGGGGTCTCGCTCGACGCGCTCGTCCTGGTGGCGGAGTCCGGGCGCCGCGCCCACGGCGCGTGGGGTGCCCTCGAGCGGCTCGTGCC